>SFLO01000230.1 GCA_004553405.1 Coriobacteriaceae bacterium | reverse complement strand
GTGCCGGTATGTTCGCCGGTGCCGCCATGGCCGAGGAAACCGCTGCCGCGCCCGTTGCCGCCGGCACCGCCGAGAACACCGTTACCCAGGCTGGCTCCAACCCCGCATGGCTTGGCGAGGAGCCCCAGATTGACGCCGCCGACATTGCCGCCACGGCCAGCGACCTGGGCCTCAACTTCATCGCTGTGGACCGCGCCCAGTCCCTCACGGAGAGCCGCGAGTACCTCGGCGCCATCAACAGCGCATACTCCACCCAGATCCGCGAGATGGATCGCATGCAGGTTCTCAACGAGATCAGCCGTTACGCCTCGGGCAAGTGCGATCGCGACCTCATCAAGATGTGGATCGACAACTCCGCTGAGGTTGTGGACTGGATCGATCCCATGCTCACCGCTGCTGGCAAGTTCTGCTCCGTAGCTGATCCCGGCGAGCATGCCACGGGTGGCACCGAGTACGTTGTGCCCGTGTGCGAGCACAGCTGGATCGTGCCCTATCAGCCCCCGACGCGCAACGACGTGCTCCTCGAGCACATCCAGGCCCAGGGCGACGATATCTGGTTCGGCTATGAGCTCGTGTGTCTTGTGCATGCGGATGGCAAGGTGACGGGCGGCATCTTCAAGAGCGAGGATGGCTACGTCGAGATTGACGCTCCTTACGTGGTGCTCGCCACGGGCGGCTATCCCGCGAACCCCGTGATGATGCAGGCCCTGCAGCCCGACGCATGCCGCGTCATCACCGCTGCCAGTTACAACGCGTTCTGCGACGGCTCGGGCATCAAGTGCGGCCTGTGGGCTGGTGCCTCCAAGCAGGCCGACCCCACGCCCATGCTGTTCGACCGCGGCGCTGTGCCCGCTGGTGTTGTGGCCGGTTACCAGGGTGAGGGCGCTCAGGCGACGCTGCCTGGCAAGATCTATCAGCTCAACATCGGCAGCCAGCCCTTCCTCAAGGTCAACCGTGACGGCAAGCGCTTCGCCAACGAGTCCACGCCTTACGATAACATGCTCTTCGCGACTTCCATGCAGCCCGGTGGCGTGTTCTGCCAGGTCATGGATGCCAACGCGCCCGAGGACATCAAGCGCTTCATGATGATCGGCTGCGCCTCCTACACCCGTATGATGATGGAGCAGGGCATGCCGCTCGAAGACTTTATCGCCATGGACGGCGGTGCCGAGGTCTTCGTGAAGGCCGACACGCTCGAGGAGCTTGCCGAGAAGCTGGGCTTCGAGGGCGACGCCAAAGACACTTTCCTGGCCACGTGCGACCACTACAACGGCCTGTACGATGCTCAGGTAGACGACGAATACGGCAAGGAGGACTACCGTCTCTCCGAGCTGCGCACCCCTCCGTTCTACGGCTGCTGGTACGGCGCCTCGCTGCTCACCACGCTCGATGGCCTCAACATCAACGCCAAGATGCAGGTTCTCGCCGCCGACCGCACGCCTGTTGAGGGCCTCTACGCCATCGGCGACTGCTCGGGCAGCTTCTTCAACACCAACTACCCCGAGTACTTCCCCGGCTTGGCCGCCGGTCGCACGGTCACGCAGGGACGCCAGCTCATGAAGCAGATCTCCTCCGACCCGGCCTTCGCGCCCACCGAGAAGACCGCCGTCAAGCCCTCCGGCGAGGTCGACCTGTCCAGCATCGCCGACGGCACCTACACCGGCACGGGCAAGGGCATGGGCGGCGACATCAACGTGACGATCGAGGTCTCCGGCGGCCACATCACCGTGTCCGACATCTCGCCCAACAACGAGACCCAGGGCATCGGCGGCTACGAGGCCATCGAGGACGGCACCTACGCCCAGCAGGTCGAGGCCGCCCAGAGCGCCGACATCGACGGCGTGGCCGGCGCCACCGTCACCAGCAAGGCCATCGAGGCGGCAGTGCGCTCCGCTCTCAAGCAGGCCGTGAAGTAAGAAGGGCTCTGCCTGAGCGCGTAACATAAGCGTTGCAGGGGGTCCCGGCCACGGCCGGGGCCCCTTTTACGTTTGGGGGAGGGCTCCGGTTGCCGGAATCGGCCCTTTTTGCGCTCCGCACGGGCTTTTCCTGCGCGGCGAGGGCACTGGATGGGCCAGCCGGCAACAATTAACATACATTTCAACAGTTGATATGTATGTTAAATCATCAAAAGCCCAGTTGGCATGATTTTCATTTT
>SFLO01000229.1 GCA_004553405.1 Coriobacteriaceae bacterium | reverse complement strand
GGCTGGCGCACCAGCTGCAGCTCGACGCCGGCCTCCAGGCCCGCCAGGGCGTCCTGGCGGTTCTCGAAGGTGACGCCCACCACCTTGGTGTTGAAGCTCGGCACCTGGGTGATGCCGGCGTAGTCGCCCTTGTCGCATATCTCGACGCTGCGGGCGAAGAGCTCGTCGAAGAGGTCCTCTTCGACAGGGTCTCCCCCATCACCGTCGTGCACGATCACACCCTTGGTCATGAGCTTGGCGGTGAAGCGACCCTGCCATTCGTCTACCGCGGGCTCGAAGAGCACGTCGCAGGATGCCTCGCAGGCGAGCATGGACTCCATGTCCTCGACGCCGAACCAGATGCCGGCCACGCGGTCTGCGCCGTCTGTGGCCTGGAAGCGCAGGTGGTTGCCCGCCTTGCCCACGGCGCCGCGGTTGTTGAGGAAGACGTTGCGCGCCACGAGCACGGGAACGGGGTTGGAGTTGCCAAAGGGCTGCAGGCGCTCGAGTTCCTGGAAGCCATCGATGTCGCATTCGGCCAAGGTGACGGCGGCGTCTGCCTCGAGCGGGGCTGCGGCGCCTTCCTCGAGCAGGGGCGCTGCCGCCGCGCAGAGGCGCTCCTGCAGCAGGGGGAGCTTGTCTGCCGGCAGGGTGAGGCCCACGGCCGCCGCGTGCCCGCCGAACTTCGTGAACAGCTCGCTGCATGAGCTGACCAGCTCGAAGAGGTTGATGTCGCCGTAGGTGCGGCCGCTGCCGCGGGCAACGCCGTCTTCCACCGTGAAGATGGCCGTGGGGCGCTGGTAGGCGCGCGCGATGCGCGAGGCGACGATGCCCTTGACGCCTTCGTGCCAGCCCTCGCCAGAGACGATAATGAAGGCCTCGCCGGCAAAGTCGTCTGCAAGCTGGGCCTCGACCTGGCTTGCCAGCTGGGCCTCCGCCTCGCGGCGCTGCTGGTTGACGGAGTCGAGCTCTGCCGCCAGGCGCTGGGCGGTGGCGACGTCGTCGCAGAGCAGCAGCTCCAAGGCGATGGAGGCGTCCCCCATGCGGCCGGAGGCGTTGAGGCGCGGGATGAGCGAGAAGCTGAGCTTGGAGGAGCTGATGTCTTCGGGCTTGGTGGAGCAGATGGCGGCGAGCTGGCCGATGCACACGCGCGGGTTGAGGTTGATGCGGCGGATGCCGTCTGCCACCAGGGCGCGGTTCTCGCGCGACAGCGTCATGAGGTCTGCCACGGTGCCCAGGGCGGCGAGGTCCGTGAGCTGGCGCCACAGATCGGGCTGGCCAAAGCGCCTGCCCAGCAGGGTGATGAGCTTCAAGGCGACGCCCACGCCGGCCAAGTCGCAGCAGGGACAGGCATGGTCGAGCTTGGGGTCTGCGACGGGCACGTCGCGCGGCACGCTGCCCGAGGGCTCGTGGTGGTCCGTGATGCAGACGTCTATGCCCTGCGAGAGCATCCAGGCGACCTCGTCTGCGCACGAGATCCCGCAGTCAACGGTCATGATGAGGTCCGGCTCGCGCTCCATACCGCGCTCCACAGCCGCCTGCGAAAGCGCGTAGCCCTCGTTGTAGCGGTGCGGGATGAGTCCGCTCACGTCTGCGCCCAGAGCGCGCAGGCCGCGCACAGAGACGGCCGTGGCCGTGATGCCGTCGACGTCGAAGTCGCCGAAGACGAGGATGCGCCCGCCGCGGCGGATGACGTCTTCGACCTTGTCCGCGACCTCTGCCAAGCCGGGGATGAGGGTGGGATCGAGCCAGTCGCGCTCGAGCGAGGGTGTGAGGAAGAGCTCGGCTTCCTCTGGCGCGGTGATGCCGCGCGCCACAAGGATGCGGCTGGTCAAGGGCCGCAGCCCACAGTGGACCTGGATAGCCCGCGCCGCGTCTTCGTCGATCTGTGGAATGTTGTATGTCTGCTGCTCAGTCTTTTTCATGCACAGGATTGTCCCACAAAGCTGTGACATAGAAATGACAGCCTTAAACAAAGCTGCAAGGGCGCACGACGAGTCTTGGCAGCGCCGAACCAAGCGCAGTCCTAGCAGCGGTCCTCGCCGCCCCACTACCGGGGACGCGAACCGCGCACCCAGCGCTTGTGCGAAGAGCGCGGCAGCTCACCGGGTGCAGGTTGGCCCGGTGGATGAGGCCCCGGTTGCAGCGAATCCCCCGGGGATCTCTCGACTACGGCG
>SFLO01000228.1 GCA_004553405.1 Coriobacteriaceae bacterium | reverse complement strand
GGTCTGTGCCCCACATGACGATGCACTCGGCGTGCTCGAGCTTGGTCTCGCTCATGTGCAGGTGGATGCCGGCGCCCTGCCTCAGAGCCTCCTCGGTGACGCCGCGGATCATGCCCTCCGGCGTGGTGTATTCAGCGTGGATGCACATGTCGATCTTGACGCGGCCGTCCCCCGCGCCGTGGTAGTCGCTGAAGAGCACCTTGTTGGTCTGGAAGGCCTCGCACTTGGTGTAGTCGTCCAGGAACATGGTGGAGCCCTCTGCATGATTGACCTTCATGCCGCTCTCGAGCGCCGCCTGGCAGCACTCGACGCCGCCGAAGTACATGTCCGTGTAGCCCACCACGCCGTAGCGCAGCATCTCCGCCTGGGCCAGCTTGGCGCCCACGGCGTAGTGCCCGGCGTGCATCTTGCCCTCAAAGGGCCACACGGTCTCGTTGAGCCACTGCTGCAGGGGCTGGTTTTCTGCATAGCCCCTCAGCAGGGTCATGGGAGTGTGGGCGTGGGTGTTGTAGAAGGCGGGCATGAGCAGCTTGCCGCGGCCGTCGTAGCGCTGCCCGTAGGCGGCGGCGTCTGCGGGCTCCTCGCTGCCGATGTAGGTGATGTGCGCGCCCTGGACGCCCACGAACATGTCCTTCTTGTGCTCGAGCTGGTCATCCAGGATGTCGATGTTGCAAAAGAGCATTGCTGCCTCCTCGCGGGGGTTGGTCTGGTTGGGGAAAGGGTAGCACCTCTAGGCGCCGGGATAGTAGGGGCACTCCTCCTTGCGGCACTCCGCGTTGCGGGTGAAGAAGCCGCAGGTGATGCGCTCGGGCAGCTCAATGGCAACGCCGGTGAGCTCGCGCACGTAGGGAACGGCCACCTCCAGCGCAGCAAAACCACAGCGCTTGCAACAGCGCGGGCCGCCCAGCTCAGCCAGGCGCCCCAGAATGCGCCCCGTGATGCCCTGGCACTGGGCCCATGCCTCCTGCTTCATGGGGGTGGAGCCGTTGATGACGCTCATGGCCTGCCCGCAGCTCACCGCCGCGCCGCAGCAGCCCCAAAAGCCGCAGGTGCCGCCTGGCACGCACATCGAGCGCGAGCGCATCTCCTCCAGCGCGCGGGGAAGCTCGATGCCTCCCCCGGCGTTCGCATAGGCCGCCAGCAGGGCCGCGCCCACCAGAGTGTGATGCTCGGGGCCGTTGGGATAGATGGAGCGGTGCCCCATGGCCTCGATCATGATGTGCACCGGGTTCTTGGACTGCGTGCCTGAGCACAGGGCGAGTATGTGCTCCACGCCTTCGCGGCGGTGGCACTCGTTGCACACGTAGTGGCCGTCCTCGCACACGCAGTGGCCCGTCTCCTCGCGCCCGCACACCTGGCAGGTCACGCTGCGGGCCTCCTCCCAGTACACCAGCGGCTTGCCGCACACCAGGCAGTTGGCCTCTCCCATGCTCATGCGAGCCTCTCCTCTCTCGCTAGCCCCCAAGCGCAGGGCCAGGGGAGCTACAAAGTGCATCTAGTAGATTATGTCGACTACTATACCAGAGCATATAGATGAGCGGGAGCAGGGTGCCCGCAGGCGCAGGGCCTCCCCCGCCGTGCGGGCAAGATGGCGCTAGAGCTGCAGGGCCGGTGCGAGCGAGACGAGCACGGCCAGGATGAAGGCGCCGTTGACGAAGAGGTTGGCCTTGTTGACCGCACCCATGGACGGCCCGCGCACCTCGTGCACCAGGGGCGTAGTCAGCACGCTGCGCAGGGTGCCCACGCCCAGCACCAGGCACACGCAGGCGGGCCACAGCGCGGCGGCGCCAAAGCCCCAAAAGACCAGGTGCAGCATGCAGGCCACCCACAGCAGCGTGCAGGCGCGATACAGTACGCGAAAACGCTCCCTGCCCAGCAGGACGGCAGCCGTCTTGCGGCCTATGGGGGCGTCCCTCTCGATGTCGCAACAGTTCTGCGTGGCCATCACCAGGCCCACGCCCAAGACAAAGGGAGCCGTTGCGACAACGGCGTTGAGCCAGCCCAGCGGCGTCATGATCCCAAAGTCGAGCAGGCCGCTGCCGTTGGCGTGCGCGGCGAAGATGATGATATCTGCCAGGGGGATGAGCCCGCCCATGACGACGCCGCTCACGGCCTCGCCGATGGGCAGGTAGCTCACAGGCAGCTTGCCGGAGCTGTAGC
>SFLO01000227.1 GCA_004553405.1 Coriobacteriaceae bacterium | reverse complement strand
ACACGCGCAAGGTGGCGCACTATGCCGGGCTCATCGCGCAGCGGCTGGACGCGCTGGCTGCGAGCGGGCAGCCCGGCGGCGAGCCCTTCGGCCGCGAGCGCACGGACCAGCTGGTCATGGCGGCGCTGCTGCACGACATCGGCAAGATGGTCATCCCCACCGCCATCATGGACAAGCCCACACGCCTGGGCGCGCAGCTGCCTGCCGTGCTCGCGCGGCTGGAGATGCTGGAGGACAAGCAGCGCCTGGCCTTCTACGAGGGCCGGCTGCAGGCTGGGGAGCTGGACGAGGCGCTGGCAGCGCTAGAGCAGGCGCGCCAGCTGGTTGAGGAGCTGAACACAGCGGGCTTCGTGCCGGCGGAGCGGGCCGATGAGCTGCGCCGCGTTGGCGAACGCGAGTTCTGGGCGGGCGGGGAGCGCGTCCCCTGCCTGGAGCCGCAAGTTGTCGAGCTGCTGAGCATCATGAAGGGCACGCTGGCGCCGCAGGAGCGCGCCGTCATGGAGGGGCATGTGGAGATGACGCGCCGCATCCTGGCCGAGGTGCGCTTCAACGAGGACTTCGCCCAGGCGCCGGTGTTCGCCGCTCAGCACCATGAGTTTTTGGACGGCAGCGGCTACCCGCTGGGCCTGTGCGCCGACGAGCTGCCGCTCGAGAGCCGCATCCTGGCCGTGGCCGACATCGCCGACGCCCTCATGGCCGACGACCGCCCCTACAAGAAGGCGATGCCGCGGGAGAGGGCCTTCGCCATCCTCCACAGCATGGCCGCCGAAGGCAAGCTGAGCGAGCACCTGGTGCGCTGCCTAGAGGAAGCGCTGGGGGAGGAGTAAAGCGCCGCGCTCCATCCTTACGTCACCTCGAGCGGAGGCGCGTAGCGCCGCAGTCGAGAGGTCTCCGGCCTAGCCGCAACACCGAGGCCCGACTCCACGGGCCACCACCAACCCCGGCAGCCGCCGCAGGAAATAGCGTCGCCTCCCGCCCCTCCATCTGCTTTAATGTTACTGAATGATTATGAGCGGCGAGAAACTGCGCGAGCCGAGTGGGAGGGCGTGACGATGAGGGTGCGGACGAAGCTGAAGGTGCTGGCGCTTGCCAGCTGCGCGGCCCTGGCGGCGATGGCGCTGGCCCTGGCGGGCTGCGGCGGCGGAGCGAGCGGCGGTAGCGCTGGCGGCACGGCCGGTACCCCGGTCTCCATGGAGGAGAGCTACCGCGTGATCTCTGTGACGGAGCACAACGGCGAGAGCACCCTGACGCGCGGCGGTGGCGAGGTCATTGCACTGTACGACGGACTCAACCTGCAGTCTGGCGACGATGTGGTCACCGGCCCCGGCGCAGACCTCACGATGCTCATCGACAGCGACAAGTACCTCTATGCAGAGGAGAACACCCACTTCTGGCTGGAGGCATCCGGCAAGGAGGGCAGCTCGCACACCACCATACACCTCGAGGAAGGCGGCGTCCTGTTCCGCCTGGACACCAAGCTCAACGCCGGCGAGAGCTACCAGGTGAGCACGCCCAACGCCACCATGAGCGTCCGCGGCACGAGCGGGTGGGTGGAGGTTACTAATCGCTTTACTTCGCGGGTTTCGCTATTAGAAGGGACTTTAACTGTAACTTCTAGTGAACCGGCAACCGGCGAGATGCGCCAAGTAACAGTCTCTGCTGGCCAAACAGCGACGGCAACTGTGAATAAGGGCACAGGTGCTGGCAGCGGTCAGCCAGGCATGTCTGAACTCCAATTGACTGTTGAACGGATGACCAAACAGGACGTCAAACTGTTCGCATCATCAGGAAGCACCAAGACCTCCACGCTGGAGAAGATCCTCGAGTTCTCCGCCGACAGCGGCAAAACCATGAACTTTGGCAGCTCGAGCATTACGCCCCAGGAGGCAGAGAAGATCCTCAAGGACTCCAAGCAGTCCAGCACCCAGACAGGCTCTGCGAACATCAGCAAGGCTGTTTTAAAGACTATGTCCACTAACAGTGCCTCCCAACAGCAAGCGCCCGCAGAGCAAGAGTCAGCTGAGCAGCAGCCCGCGCATGAGCACAGCTACACCTCCAAGGTGGTGGCGCGCGCAAGCTGTACCAAGAAGGGGAAGGTGGAGTACAGCTGCGCCTGCGGTGACAAATACACAGAGACGATCCCCATGAAGGAGCACAACTA
>SFLO01000010.1 GCA_004553405.1 Coriobacteriaceae bacterium | reverse complement strand
TATGGGAGGAGCGGCCGCTTGCGCCGCGACGGCTCAGAGCGCGGGCGGATGCGCCGCGGCCTTGAGCCGCTCCCATGCGCGGCGCTTGAGCTCGGGGCTGTCAAAGCACTCCTCGAAGCCGGGCACCGCCACGAGCGTGTAGCCGCACTCCTCGACAGGGCAATCGGGTGCGAGCGCGCTGCCCTGCGGCAGGAAGGCCTCCCCCAGCAGCGCGGCCGCAGGCCCGTCTATCGCGACGACGGACCAAGGGTCGCGCTCGCAGACGAGCAGCCGCAGCTCATCCGGCCCCATGCCCCCTACAACGGCAAACGCAGGGGGCAGCGGGTGGCCCAGGCGCTGGGCCGATGCCCCGAGGGCCTCCTGCGCCCGGCTGCTCGCGGCAGCAGAGCTCAACACGAGCAGCGTCGAGGTGAGGGGGCCGGCGCACTCCCCTGCCAGCCGTGCGGCATCCAAGGGCTAGACCAGCTCAACCTGAACGCCGGAATTGCTGTCATCGCGCTCGATGATGTCTTGGAGCTCCTCGAACTCGGAGCGGACGTCGTCGAGCATGGCCTGGATGGCCTTGAGCTTCTTCGCAGAGGCGTCCATGGCGCCGTTCTCCGCGAGGTGGTACATCTTGTGCGTCCAGCGGCGGGAGAGGGCGATCTGGGCGTCGATCATCTCGACGGTGTCCTTGAGCTGCTGGGTGTTGACTCCGTTAGTGCACATTGCTTTGCTCCTTGATCAGAGGTGACATGTGAGCAGCCTACCACTGCGCGGCAGGCAGGGAGGCCACAAATGCCCGGCAGGCGCAGACGCGCGCGAGGGGGATACCGGGAAACAAAAAAGCACCCGGATGGGTGCTTTTGATGTTCGCTGGTGCGGCATGAGGGATTCGAACCCCCGACCTTTTGATTCGTAGTCAAACGCTCTATCCAGCTGAGCTAATGCCGCGAAAGCCTGTCTATAATACCATCCACACAGAGTCTGTCAACGAGAAACTTGAATTATTTTCTCATTTTCCGACAATATCGACGAATCGAGGAGCCTTCAGCCCAAAAGCTCGCGGAAGTCCTGGATGAAGAGGTCCGCTGCCTCGATGAGCTCGGAGCGAACCTGCTGGGCATGGTCGTCGCGCACGCCCACCACGCGGGCGCCTCCCGCCTTGGCAGAGCGCGCCGCAAGCGCCACGTCCTCGAACACGACGCACGAGGAGAGGTCGACGTCGAGGCGCCGGGCCGTCTCGACGTATACCGCCGGGGTCGACTTTCCCCCCTCGCACACCTCCTCGCACACGACCAGCTCGTCGAAGAGGGATCGCACCCCGTTGTTGTCCAGGGCGGGTTCGAGCATGCCGCGCGAGAGCGAGGTGGCTATCGCAACGGGGATCCCCCGCCTCTTGAGCTGGCAGACGAAGGCCTCGGCGCCGGGCTTGAGCCTCACCTCGCGGGCGTAGCTCTCGCTGGCGAGCTCGTACCACTCGTCCATCAGGTCCTCGATGCTCTCCTCGAGCCCAAAGCGCTCGATCATCCAGACAGCCGTCCCCTCGAAGCCCAAGGCGGCGATCCGCTCCTTGTCCTCGTTGCTGAAGGGGAGGTCGCGGCGCCGCGCGAACTCCCTGTCGACCTCGTCCCAGACCCACATGGAATCTGCCAAGGTGCCGTCGAAATCGAAGATGGCCGCCGCAGGTTTGAAGCCGTCGCGCATCGATACCTCCCAAGCAGTGCGCCCGCCATGGCGCGGGCTGTGAAAAAGGGAGGCCGGCGCGATGCCAGCCTCCCCTCGATCATGCAACGCAAAGTTGCCGGAAAACCGAGCAAGAGCTACTCGGCGACCTCCTCGGTCTCCTCCTCAGCTGCGATCTCCTCGGGGGCCTCGGCGGCCTCCTCGGCTGCAGGCTCCTCGACGATCTCGATGGCAGCTGCCTCGTCGACGACGTTGACGGTGAGGACTGCCTTGATGTCGCGGTAGATGGAGATGGTGACCTTGTGCTCGCCGACCATCTTGATGGCCTTGCCCAGCTCGATCTGCTTGCGGTCGATGGTGCAGCCGATCTGATCTGCGATGGCCTCGGCGACCTTGGCGGAGGTGACGGAGCCAAAGAGCTGACCCTCCTCGCCGACCTTTGCGAGAACCTTGATGGCCTTGCCGTCCAGAGCCTCCTTGAGGGTGTTGGCGTCGGTGGTGCGGGCAAGCTCGCGCTTCGCGATGTTGTGGCGGCGCTGCTCGAGCTGCTTGAGCTCACCCTTGGTTGCAGCGATGGCCAGGCGGTTGGGGATCAGGTAGTTGACAGCGAAACCCTGTGCGACGTCGACAACGTCGCCCTCGCCGCCCTTGCCCTTGAGCTCCTTGGTCAGGATAACCTTCATGTTGGTAAACCTTTCATTGTGCCCCGCTATGGCGCAGGGCTGCTTACATATATGTACGCGCCTACTCGGCGGGCCAACCCGCCGGAAGGGCAGCCGCCGGGACGGGCCCGGCAAGCTGTCTTGTGCGGGATCGCCCCGCACGCAAATGCAGCCTGCCTCCTCGCTTACGAGGGGCAAGCTGCTGACAAGACCTTAGCGGTTGCGGCGGCCGCCGTTGCCGCTGACGATCTTGACGGTGTACGGCAGAAGAGCCATCTCGCGTGCGCGCTTGATAGCGACGGAGAGGCGGTGCTGATGCTGGGTGCACACGCCGGTGACGCGGCGAGACTTGATCTTGCCGCGATCGGTGATGTAGCGACGAAGCATCTGGGCGTCCTTGTAGTCGATGTAAGCGCACTCGTCCTTGCAGAACGGGCACTGCTTGCGTCGAGGCTGACGAGCGAATTCGGCCATTGCTTCCTCCTAACTGTTTTCTCGCGTGAGGACCCCTAGAAGGGAATGTCCTCGTCGTTGTAGGCAGCCGGTGCCGGCGCCTCTGAAATGTACTGTGCGCGCTGGTTGTTGGAGCCAGCGGGCTCGTAGGACTGGCCCGCCCCGTTGTTGGCGTAGGACTGGCCTGCGCCATAGGACTGGCCGCCGTTGTAGGACTGCCCACCGTTGCTGGGCTGGCCGCCGCCATAGGGCTGGCTGCCATAGGACTGGCCGCCGCTGGGCCTGCCGCCACCGTTGCGAGAAGAGAGGAACTCGAGCTCGTCAACGTAGACGTCAAGCTTGGAGCGGCGCCCGCCGCCGTTGCGGTCTTCCCATGAGCTGTAGTGGAGACGGCCCTCGATCGCGACCTTGGTGCCCTTGGTGAGGTACTGTGCGAGCGCCTCGGCACGGCGGCCGAAGAGCTGGCAGTCGACGAAGTTGGCGTAGTCCTCCCACTCGCCGTTGGCATTGCGCCTGCGGTCGTTGACCGCGACGCCGAAGGTGAGAACAGAGTTGCCGGTAGAGGTGGCGCGAAGCTCCGCGTCCCTCGTGGTGTTGCCGCTGATCATTACCTTGTTGATGCTCATGGTAGGTTCCTTCCGGTGGACGTTAAATGGAGTTATCCATTAGGCGTTCTCAACGGAATCCAGGCGGTCGTCGCGGCGAACGATCATGTAGCGGACGACAGCGTCCATGATGTGCAGCACGCGGTCGAGCTCGGCGATAGCCTCGGGCTCGGTCTGGAAATCGATGAGGGTGTAGTCACCGTCCGTGAGTCCGTTGATCTCGTAGGCAAGCTTCTTCTTGCCCCACTCCTCAACGTTGTCAACCTTGCCGCCCTGCGCGGTGATGGTGGTATCAATGCGCTTCATTGCGGCCAGGCGAGTCTCGTCATCGATGGACGGATCGACAAAGAACAGCAGTTCGTAAGCCTTCATAGGTCACCTCCTCTGGGCTGAACGGCCCCGGGTTATGAAGGATGTGCCCGGAGCAGGAAATAACTTGTGCATTCTACCACCCCCGTTTTGCTCGCACAAGAGAGCATTTTCGCCCGTTTTTTCTTTGAGCGAGGAGCAGCGCTCCCCGAGGAGGTGGGCAGCTTGGAGGGCCAGCGCAGCGCAGATTCCCACAGCGAGCGCGGCACCGGCAAGGAGGAGGAGCATGGAGGGCACGCCCATGCGCTGGGCGAGGGACTCGAGCCCCTCCCAGAGCGAGGAGAGCTGCGCAGCGCAGGCATCCATGCACGCCTGCAGGCTTGCCGGCACGCCCCATGGGGCTTCCTGCTGGACAGGGCGGGCATAAGGCTGATCGCCCGAGCTCAGCTTGCCGAACTCGGGCTCCTCCTCCCCCGCCGAGGGCAGGCCCGAAGGCGCCGCTTGGGTCCCCGCCGCCTCGAGGGCAGGGGCCGCGGCCGATGCAGCCCCCGCACCGGCCTGGGAGGCCTCATGCTGTTCGGCAACGGCGGCGGAGGCCCCCTGCACGCCAAAGAGCGAGAGGGGGTCGCAATAGCGCCCATCGCGCTTCAGGCCCATATGGAGATGGCTCTGCGAGGAGGAGCGGTCGCCAGATGCGGCGAGCGTTCCCACAAGGCAGCCCTCCTCCACCGGATCGCCTTGGCTCAGCGCGAGCTCTTGGAGGGGCATGAGCGTGAGCCTGCAACCGTCTTCGAGCCCGATCGACACCGCGGTCATGGTGGGACCGTCTTGGGAGCCCCCGTCTGCATGGTTTGCGGGAACCTCCCCGGCGAAGACGACGGTGCCGCTGCACGGGGCCTTCACAGCAGAGCCCACGCCCCCGGGAAGGTCCACGCCCCTGTGGACGCAGTCCTCTCCCTGGAAGCTGTAGGCCTCTTGGTACCCGAGGATGAGGGAGTCCCGTGGCGAGCCGAGCGGCCATGTTGCTGCGCAAGCGATGCCAAGGACGGGTGAGTCGCACATGAAGGAGGGAGGGCAAATCGCTATGCAGGCAAGGCAGGTCGCGGCCAGGGCGATGCGGGGCACCGAGAGGGGAAGGGATGGCGCCTCGCCAGCCGCAGCGGCAACCTCAGGGGCCTTGGTGCATTCGTTGCCAGCATGCATATGGATCCTCCTCGCTCAAGCCACGGGATTCCTACACGGGGCATGATTGCAGGCGGATCTCTCAAAAGCGCAGACCAAAACACGAGCAGGTTTCGGGTGGGATGCGGGCGGGGTACGAACTAAATCCGAGCGAAATCCGAGTTCTCATCCGCCCGGCTCAGGGCTTTGCACCCCCTGAAAACCGAGCAGAATCTGGATTCGCGTCTGCCCCGAGCGGAAAAACGCTGCTCAGGGCACCGCTGCGATCTGTGGAAAAGCAGGTCTTTCAGCGCGCGAAGCACATGGCGCAGGGCGGACTAATACCCCGATCCGTAGTCGTCAGAGCTGTAGGCGAGGTTGTCGAAGCGGGTGAAGTCCGGCTGGAAGGCGAGGTGGGCAACGCCAGTCCCGCCGTTGCGGTGCTTGGCGACGATGATGTCTGCCGTGCCCAAGGGCGGGCGGTCGTCGTCTTCTGCCTCTTTCTCGCTGGTGGATCGGTCGATGAACATGACGATGTCTGCGTCTTGCTCGATGGAGCCGGACTCGCGGAGGTCAGAGAGCATCGGGCGCTTGCCCTGGCGCGACTCGACGGCGCGGGAGAGCTGGGAGAGCGCGATGACGGGCATCTGCATCTCCTTGGCGAGAATCTTGAGGCCGCGGGAGATCTCTGCGACCTCCACCTGGCGCGACTCCGTGCGGGAGTTCTGGGGCTGCATAAGCTGCAGGTAGTCGACCACGATGAGGCCGTGGCCGGGCTCGACATGGCGCAGCTGCCTGCGGGCCTTGGCCCTCACCTCGAGGATGCTCGCACTGGGGGTGTCGTCGATCCAGAGGTTGAGCTTGGAGAGGGTGTCGCTGGCGCTGACGAGGCGCTGCCAGTCCTGGGCGTTCATGCCGCCGGTGCGCATCTTCTTGCTCTCGATCTTGGCCTCTGTGGAGAGGATGCGCTGGATCAGCTGGCCGGAGCTCATCTCGAGGCTGAAGAAGGCGACAGAGGTCCCCAGCTGGGCTGCCCTGCTGGCGATGTTGAGGGCGAAGGAGGTCTTGCCCACGGCAGGGCGGGCGGCGAGGATGATGAGGTCTCCCGGGCGGAAGCCCCCGAAGATGTCGTCGACGTCCTTGAAGCCGGTGAGCACGCCGGTGTAGCGGTTCTGGTTGCGCGCGAGCTCCTGGAGCTCGTTGAAGGTCTCGACCACGAGGGTGTCGATCTTCTTGAAGTTGGTGGCGACGCGCTTGTTGGTGACGTTGAAGAGGAGCTTCTCGGATTCCTCGACAACGGCGTCGAGGTCGTCTGGAGCGTCGTAGCCCAGGGCCGTGATGCGCACGGAGGCGTTGATGAGCTGACGCAGCATGGACTCCCTGTGGACGATGTCCGCGTGATGCGACCAGTTGGACATCGCGAGGCTGTTGTTGCCGAGCTCGATGATGTAGGCCCTCCCGCCCACGGCGTCGAGCTCCCCGCGCGACTTGAGCCTGTCTGCGAGGGAGAGCTGGTCGATGGGGCAGGAGCGGTTGTAGAGGTCCTCCATGGCCTGGAAGATCTTCTGGTGGGAGGGGCGGTAGAACTCCTCTGCGGAGAGCTTCATCATCGCCTCTTCGGCGATCTCCGGCGAAAGCATCATCGCAGCGAGGACCGCCTTCTCGGCGTCGATGTTCTGGGGCATCACTCGCTCGAAGCCGTCGCGGGGGGCGAGCTGGGTGCTGTCCTGGTAATGATATGTGGTGTGCTGCTGGCGGCTGTGTTCTCGCATGGCTCCCCTCCTGGCGCTCGCGTGGGTCTGCAGGGTATCGCAAGAGGAGGACGCGAGGCGGGCTCGCAGGGGCCTTCCCCATCGATTGTTGATTGAATTAGGCCTTTGACCTGCGCAAACACCCAATAATCCACAATTCCACGGATTTTTGCGAAATTGAGGAGCGGCAGGCGGCGGGTCTAGCGGCCCCGCTGCTGCAGCTCGGTGCGGACGTCGTCGATGTTGTCGAGCTGGTCTTTAGACACCACCAGGGTCATGTCGTCGAGCTCCACGACCATGACGTCCTTCAGCCCCAGGGTGACGACCGTGCGCTTGGCCCCCTGGGAGTACACGGTGGTGTTGCGGCAGCGGTTGAGCAGGGCCTCCCCCACCACGCGGTTGCCCTCGTGAGAGGGCCCTGCCAAAGAGTCGAGGTCCTCGAGCGACGAGAGCGCGTCGAAGCGCACCCCGGTGGGAACGAGCACGAGCTGCCTGCTCACCTCGAACAGGGCCTTCTCGAGGCTGACGAGGGGGAGCGACTCGATGAGCTCCTTGGCAGCCTGGTTGAGCCAGTCGCGCGGCTCGAGCTGGGCGAGGAAGTTGGCGGCCTCTGCGATGCGATGCGACTCGCGGCTTTCGGGCGTGGAGGCGAGCGAGCCCGCCTTCTTGAGCTCCCCCTGGAGCAGCGCCGCCCTCGCGAGGAACATGCCCGTGTACCAGTAGGCGCCCTGGGCGCAGATGCGCTTGGCGGCAGCGGGCTTTTGGTCGGCGCTGAAGAGGCGCACCTGGAAGGTCTGGTCGACACCCGGGAAGGGCTTGCCCTTGCGCATGTAGGTCCAGTCTGCGCACTTGGTCTCCTGGACGCCCCCCAGCACGGCGATCTGGTCTTGGAGGGCCACCTGGTAGGCGTCGAAGACCACGCGCTCCCAGCGATCGTCGAGCTCGACGCGCTGGTCCGCGCGCGATACGAGTACCACGGCCTGGGGGTCGAGCCGCCTGATGCGCGCAGCCGCAAGCGCGATGGCGAAGGCGCTCCCGCGCTGGGTGGGCTGGACCAGCAGCTCGTAGTCCTCCATCTTGAGGCCGCAGGAGTTGGCGAGCAGCGCGTCGAGGCCGGGGGCGAGGGGCAGGGTGGTGACGACCCTGATCTTCTCGTCTGTAAAGGGCTTGAGACGCCTCACGGCGCTTGCGAGCAGGGTCTCGTCCGAGCCGGGCGCCACGGGGGCGGCGCAGGAGGGGTCCTGCTCGCGGGCGATGGGCCACAGGCGCGAGCCGTAATCCTCGCATTGGAGGATGATGTGGAGATGGGGGAACGCCGTAGTGCGGGCCATGGGAGCCTTTCCAGATGTGCAAGCAGCTATATTGGTGAAAGGTTAGCAGAAAACAACGCAGGGCACGGGTGCGTGACCCGTGCCCTGCTGTGCGCTTGAGCGGTTGGGGCGCCGGAGCGCTAGACCTGCTTCTGGAGCATACGGTTGAGCGCGTTGAGATAGGCCTTGGCACTCGAGACGGTGATGTCGCACTCAGAGCCGCGGCCGGAGTAGACCTGCCCGTCTGCCGCGGTGATGCGGATGGTGACCTCGCCGAGGGCGTCGATGCCGCGAGTCACGCTCTGGACGGAGAACTCGGTCAGGTCGCAGTCTGCCTGGACGACCTTGTCGATGGCCTTGCAGAGGGCGTCGACGGGGCCGGTGCCGTAGTCGCAGGCGGTGCGCTCGTTGCCGAAGGGGTCGACGAGCGTCACGGTCGCGGTGGGGGTAAGGGGCTGACCGCAGCTGATCTGCGTGGACTTGAGGGTGTAGAGGGCGGATTCCTCGCGTGCGCGCTCGCCCATCAGGGAGTGCAGGTCCTCATCCATGACCTCCTTCTTGCGGTCTGCCAGCTCGAGGAAGGCCTTGTGGACCTTCTCGAACTCCTCGCCGTCCTCGATCTGGTAGCCCAGCTGCTCCAGGCGCATGCGCAGGGCGGCGTGGCCGGAGCGGGCAGTGAGCACGATGCTCGAGCCAGCAGCGCCCACGGAGCTCGGGTCGATGATCTCGTAGGTGCTGCGCTCCTTGATCACGCCGTCTTGGTGGATGCCGGAGCTGTGGGCGAAGGCGTTGGCACCCACGATGGCCTTGTTGGGCTGGACCGGGAAGCCCGTGATGCTGGAAACGAGGCGAGAGGCCTGCAGAAACTCGGAGCTGTTGATGTCGGTGTGGGCGTCGAGCTCGGCCTCGTGCATGGCGATGGCCATGACGACCTCTTCCATGGCGGTGTTGCCGGCGCGCTCGCCCAAGCCGTTGATGGTGCACTCAACCTGCGTGGCACCGTTGCGCACGCCCTCCATAGCCAGGGCGGTGGCCATGCCGAGGTCGTTGTGGCAGTGGACGGAGATGGTGACGTTCTCGATGCCCTTGACGTGGTCGCAGAGGTACTTGATGCGCTCGCCGAAGTACCAGGGCATGTTGTAGCCGGTGGTGTCGGGGATGTTGACGACCGTGGCGCCAGCGGCGATCACGGCCTCGATCATGCGGGCCAGGTCCTCGAAGGGGGCGCGGCCGGCGTCCTCTGCGTAGAACTCGACGTCCTCTACGTAGGTGCGCGCGTGCTTGACGGCATGGACGCCGCGCTCGATGGCCTCGTCGAGGGTCATGCCGCGGAACTTGTACTTGAGGTGCTCGGGGCTGACGCCGATGCCGGTGTGGATGCGGGGGCGGGGGCAGTTCTTGAGCGCGTCGGCGCAGACGTCGATGTCCTTCTCGACCGCGCGGGTCAGGCCGCAGACAACGGCCTTGTCGCCCACGACCTCGGCGATCTGCTGGACGGACTTGAAGTCGCCGGGGCTCGAGATGGGGAAGCCGGCCTCGATGACGTCGACGCCCAGGCGGAGGAGCTGACGAGTGACGACCAGCTTCTCCTGGGTGTTCATGGATGCGCCGGGGCTCTGCTCGCCGTCGCGCAAGGTGGTGTCGAAGATTTTGATCTTGCGAGTCATGATGACCTCCCTCGCTATGCAGCTTGGCGCTGCCACCCAACCCGCCGCACGCCCCTGCCTTGTGGGCCGAGCGCAGCCCCCGCCTTGTGGGCCGGGGCACCGGAGCCTCCCTCGTGGGGAGCCCGCGTCCGCCGCCTCTTGTGGAGGGGCGGGCCGGGGGTTTGGAGTGGCAACGCCAAGCTGTGAATCTGCTCGTTGCTGGTTTGAAGTATACGGGCTCGCCGTCTCGTCAAAACGACGATTCAAACCTATGATATGACTTATAAGTCATAGGCTATCAGTCCCCAGGATCGACCCCGTGCGCATCAACGACATCACGCTTGCAACCCAAGACCTCCGCTACCTCAGCTGGGACGAGTGCCACAGCCCCTCCGGCATGGGCGGTGCCCGCCCCAAGGCCCGCGAGGGCACGGGCGCCAACGCCGTCTACTACAAGCTCGCCCCCCTCGGCGGCAGGGGGAGGGCACAGGGCCCCGAAAACGCCAACCAGCTGCTGTGCACGAGGCTCGCGCGCATGCTCGGCTTTCCCACTGCAGACTGCCGGCTCATAAGGGCGCGCGTCGTCTTCGGGGGAGAGGAGCTCGAGACCTGGGTCCTGCGCTCGAAGAGCTACCGCAGCGCCGGCGAGCGCGGCATGAGCCTGGAGGACTTCTGCAACGCCGAAGCCGCAGCGGGGGAAAGCCCTGCCGGATTCTGCCTGCGCATGGGCTGGGGCGAGCAGCTCGGGAGGATCGCCCTGCTCGACTACCTCACGGCAAACCGCGGCAGGGACGGCTCCGGAGTCGAGGTCCTCTGCGACCCGCGCGGGCACATGCGCCTCTCGCCGCTCACAGGGGGGAGCTTCTCGCTGTGCTCGGCCTTCCCGCGGCGGATGTGGCAGCTCGACCCCCTTGCCGAGCTCCCGAGCGCAGGCTTTCCCGGGGGCGGCTCGCTGCAGGATAACCTCGCCCTCGTGCCCAGCGGCCTTCCCGTCGAGCCGCTGCGCCCCTCGTCGAGGCGCGAGCTCATGAGGAACATGGACGCAGCCTTCAACGGAGACGACGACCTCCTCGAGGGCAGCTGGCAGATCATCTGGAGGAGGTGGCAGCGCTATGCGCGCATTCGCGGTGTATAACCCCCTCGTGCGCAAGCGCCGCGCCTGCGCCTGGGCGCTCTTCGACCCCGCGAGCGGTGCCGTCGAGCTCGAGATTGCCGAATGGGCTGGCTGCGCAGAACTGCCCCTCGCGCTGGCGCTCGCCGCACGCCGGGGCGAGCGCAAGATCTGCGGCATACAGGCGCGCTCGTGGGTCGAGGGCAGGGTCCCTCCCCCGCAGCGCAGCAACATCGCAGAGGTCGTCGAGGCGGGCGGCCAGCGCGAGTACTACCTCCCCGCCCTCCTCGTGCAGACGCAGGGGCGCAGCGCGCTCGACGACTTCCTCCTCGCCGAAGTGCCCCCCGAAGGCTACCGCCACTGCAAGCTGGATGAGGAACTCGGCTCCCCGGCGGAGCTCGGCGTGATGCTCAGCCGCGCCCGCAGGGCCGCAGGGCTCACCCAGGCGCAGCTCGCAGAGGCCTGCGGCGTGCAGCAGGCCGTCATCAGCCGCATCGAGGGCGGAAAGGCCAACCCCACGCTCGAAACCGTCGAGCTCCTGGCGCGGGGCTGCGGTAGGACGCTGCGCATCAGCCTCGACTAGCCTTCCTAGAAGCTTGCGTGATGGATGAACTCGCGCATCTTGCGCGAGGCGCGCTCGCTCATCTTGGGGATGCGGTTGTCCATGAGCTTGAGCATGTTCTCCTGGTCTTTGGGAACGGCCCCCTCGAAGCGGATGATGTCGGTGTCATGCGAGCAGTTGACCGTGCACGGGCAGCTGAGGTGCTCGATGAAGGTGCGTATCTCGTGGGCGATCTCTATCTCGCCCGGAGCCTCCCACAGGCCCGCAGCGATGTCTTCCGCCAGCCTCCAGGTCCTGGTGGGGGTGAGCGTCACGACGAGAATGCGGCGCGGGCGCGCCTCGCTGAACACGCGGGCAGAGGCGATGGCGTTTTCGCAGCCCTTGCCCGCGCCCGCCATGCCGGCGAGGTAGAAGAAGGTGAAGCTGATGCCCGCCTCCCTCAGGCGGCGGCTCTGCTCGATGATGTCTGCAGCCATGCAGCCCTTCTCCATGAAGGCGAGCGCCGGGTCGTAGCCGCTCTCTGCCCCGATCGCGATGTCGTCGACACCGCGCGCGGCAAGGCGGCGCAGGTCCTCGTCGCTCTTGCGCGCGACGTCGCCGATGCGACAGAAGCCGCCGTAGCTGTTGATTTGGGGGATGCGCTTCTCAACCTCGTCGAAGACGGCCTCGAGCACGTCTACGGGCAAGGCGAAGGGGTTGCCCCCGGTGAGGTAGATGCGGTGCTCGTGGCTCATCGTGGTGCGGGCGAGCGCCTCGATGTCTGCGATGACCTCCTCCATGGGCAGGGCCGTGAACGGGACCCCGTTGTAGATGTCGCAGAAGTGGCACTTGCCGTGGGTGCAGCCGTCTGTGAGCTGCAGCTGCGGGCAGCCCATGTCCTGGGGCGGACGGTGCTGTAGTGTCTTCGTCGCCATAACCCTCCCCTCTTAGGGTGCTTCGCTGAGCCCAGTATAGGAGCTCCCGCCGTGGCACACCAGCGCCCGCGCCGCAAAACAAGAGCGGACCCAGG
>SFLO01000226.1 GCA_004553405.1 Coriobacteriaceae bacterium | reverse complement strand
GCGGCATGGGCGAGTTCGGCGCCACACTCATGCTGGTGGGCGTCACGCGCATGAAGACCGAGACCCTGCCGGGCAGCATCTACCTGAGCATCTCCACCGTGATCTGTCTGCTGCTGGCGCTGCCCACCGCCTATGTGTTCTCGCACGTGAGCTTCCCCGGCAAGCGCGTGGCCGAGGTGATCATGGAGCTCACGCTGTCGCTGCCCTACATCCTGCTGGGATTTGCGCTGCTGCTGATCTTTTCCAGCCCCTTTGGCAAGGCGCTGAAGGAGGCCGGCTTCGCCGTGGTCTTCTCGCCCACCGGCATCGTCTTTGCGCAGATGATCGTGAACCTGCCCTTCGCCATCCGCATGATGCGCACGGCCTTCGGCAGCATCAACCCGCGCGTGGAGTTCGTGGCGCAGACCCTGGGCGCCATGCCGTGGGACGTCTTCCACACGATCATCGTGCCCATGTGCCGCAACCAGATCATCAGCACCTTCGTGCTCACCTGGGCACGCGGCATGGGCGAGTTCGGCGCCACACTCATGCTGGGCGGCATGGGCGAGTTCGGCGCCACACTCATGCTGGTGGGCGTCACGCGCATGAAGACCGAGACCCTGCCGGGCAGCATCTACCTGAGCATCTCCACCGGCAACACCGAGACAGCCATGGCCACGGCGATGATTATGCTGCTGGTGAGCGCGCTCACGCTGGTGGTGGCCAACCTGCTCGACCGGCCCACCGGGGCCAGCCGCGTGGGGCGCAGCGGCAAGGGCGTGCGCATCGGCCTGCGGAAGAAGAGCTGCGCGGAATGCGAGGAGGCGCTATGAGGGGCGGCAGCATCGAAGTGCAGGGCATGCGCGTGCGCCGCGGCAGCTTCGAGCTGTGCGTGGACGAGCTGAGCGTGAGCCCTCGCGAGATATTCGCGATCGTTGGCGAGACAGGCGCCGGCAAGACGGTGCTGCTCGAGGCCATCGCCGGGGCGTTTGCGCTGGAAAGCGGGCGCATCCTGCTCGACGGCAAGGACGTGCGCTGCCTGCCTGTGCAGCAGCGGCGCATGGGCATCGTCTACCAGGACCACGCGCTCTTCCCGCACATGAGCGTGGCGGACAACATCGGCTACGGCCTGCGCATGGCCGGTGTTGCCAAGGACGAGGCCGCCCGCCGCGTGGCGGATATGCTGGAGCTGTTTGGCATCGCGCACATCGCGGAGCGCTACCCCGGCATCATCAGCGGCGGCGAGGCCCAGCGCACCGCCCTGGCGCGCGCCCTGGTGCTCCAGCCAGAGATCCTGCTGCTCGACGAGCCCTTCTCCGCCCTCGACCCCACCACTAAGCGGCGCATGTACCAGACCCTGCGCGACGTGCATGGCCGCTTTGGCTGCACCGTCGTCTTCGTCACGCACGACTTCAACGAGGCCAGCAGCCTGGCACAGCGCGTGGGAATCATCCTGGGCGGCGCCCTGCAGGCCGTCTGCCCAGCCGGCGAGCTCTTCGAGCGCGAGTTCGCACCCCAGGTTATGCAGTTTTTGGGCCGTCACCCCGCCCCGTTGCCAAGAGCCGTATCATCTTGAGGTGAGAAGCAAGAACTCACGGAGGAAAGACCATGTTCATCCCAGACAGCTACATCGACGAGCTCATCGCCTCTGACATCCCCAGCGGGATCGACCTCACCACGCAGGTGCTCGGCATCGGCGCCGCGCCCGGCCGCATGGAGTACTACACCCGCAACGAGGCCCTGCTCTGCGGCACCGAGGTCGCGGCGCGCATCTTCGCCCGCTTCGGCTGCAGCGTCACCCGCATGCAGCCCAGCGGCACCCTGCTGCAGCCCGGCGACGTCTTCATGGAGGTCGAGGGCCCAGCCGCCGGCCTGCACATGGGCTGGAAGATCTGCCTGAACATCTTCGAGTACTACTGCGCGCTGGCCACCAAGACCCGCCAGATGGTGGAGGCCGTCCACGCCGTCAACCCGCTGTGCGAGGTCCTCACCACGCGCAAGCTCATGCCCGGCACCAAGCCGCTCGACGTCCTGGCGCTCACCACGGGCGGCGCCTTCCCCCATCGCCTGGGCCTGAGCGAAACCGCGCTCGTCTTCGACCACCACCTCACCTTCTACGGCGGGATGGACAAGTTCATCGCGGACCTCCCCCAGATCAAGGCCAGGGTCTGCGAGAAGAAGCTCTTCGTTGAGGCCGGCGCGCACGACGCCGCGCGCCTGGTGGAAGCCGGCGTTGACGGCGTGCAGATGGACAAGATCCCGGCGGCCGAGCTGGCCCAGCTGGTGCCGCAGCTCAAGGCGATCAACCCGCGCGTGACCCTCATCGCTGCGGGCGGCGTCAACCTGAGCAACGCCGCCGAATACGCCGCCACCGGCGTCGACGGCCTGGCCACCACCTGCCTCCACTTCGCCAAGCCCCTCGACATGAGCGTCCGCATGTACGCGAGCTAAACCCCCTCAGCGAGCCGCCAAAGCCATGCGCCCTGCGACTCCCTCTCGAACGCAGCGGATAAGGAAAACGCAAGGAAGTGCGGGCTTGCAGGCCCAGCGGGTGCTTGGTAGAGTGTGCAGCCGCGGGGCGCGCATGCGTCCTCGCCCATGTAGAACTGAATAGCGGGTCGTCGGAGGACAGTACGCCGTAGCGTAGGGGATCGTAAGAGCGCAGGCTCTCGCAGGCCGCATGTTGGAGAAGACGTCGAGTGAGCTCGGTTATGTGCAGCGCGAACAGCG
>SFLO01000009.1 GCA_004553405.1 Coriobacteriaceae bacterium | reverse complement strand
CGTAGGCGCGCTTGTGGTCTTGGGCGGGCTCGCAGCACAGGACGGTCTCGCCGTCTGTGATGCCCATGATCGAGCACTCGGGGCCGCTCATGCACTCCTCGACGACGACGGAGGCGCCCGCCGCGCCGAAGGCGCCGTCAAAGCAGTCGCGCACGGCCTGGAGGGCCTGCTCGACGGTCTCTGCGACGGTGACGCCCTTGCCCGCGGCCAGGCCGTCGGCCTTGATGACGATGGGTGCGCCCTGCTCGCGGATGTAGGCCTCTGCGGGCTCGAGCTCGTCGAAGACGGCGTAGGCGGCGGTGGGGATCTTGTACTTGGCCATCAGGTTCTTGGCGAACTCCTTGGAACCCTCCATCTGGGCTCCCTGCGCGCCGGGGCCGAAGCAGGCGATGCCGGCCTCGCGGATGCCGTCTGCCACGCCGGCGACCAAGGGGGCCTCCGGGCCCACGACCACGAGCTCGACGCCGTGCTCCCTGGCGAAGGGGACGACCTGGGCCGCGTCGCAGGGGTCGATGCCGGCGACGTTGGTGGCAAAGCCGCTGGTGCCGCCGTTGCCCGGGATGCAGAAGAGCTCCTGGCACTGGGGGGACTGGGAAAGCTTCTTGGCAAGCGCTGCCTCGCGGCCGCCGCTGCCGAGCACGATGATGTTCATGGGATCTCCCTTCAGGGTGCTGGACGGGGTCGAGCGGGCCTAGAGCTCCCAGCCGTTGAGGATGGTCTGGTCGCGGTCCGGGCCGACGGTGATGATGCTGATGCGGACGCCCGCGAGCTCCTCGAGGCGCGCCACGTAGTCCTTGGCGGCCTGGGGCAGCTCATCGAAGGTCTTGCAGCCGGTGATGTCGCAGTTCCAGCCGGGCATCTCCTCGTAGACGGGCTTGGCATGGTGGAAGGCCGTCTGGCTGCCGGGCACGGTCTCGTAGCGCACGCCGTCTGCCTCGTAGGCCACGCAGATCTTGATGGTCTCCATGCAGCTGAGAACGTCGAGCTTGGTGAGGGCGATGTCCGTCAGGCCGTTGACGTCTGCCGCGTACTTGATGATGACGGCGTCGTACCAGCCGCAGCGGCGCTTGCGCCCGGTGGTCACGCCGAACTCATGGCCGACGGTGCCGAGCTTCTCGCCGTCCTCGTCGAAGAGCTCCGTGGGGAAGGGGCCGCTGCCCACGCGGGTCATGTAGGCCTTGGCGATGCCGAGCACGCGGTCGATCTTGGTGGGGCCCACGCCGGTGCCCGTGCAGGCGCCGCCGGCGGTGCAGTTGCTGGAGGTGACGAAGGGGTAGGTGCCGTGGTCGATGTCGAGCTGGGTTGCCTGGGCGCCCTCGAAGAGGATGTCCTTGCCCTCGCGCAGGGCGTCGTTGAGCAGGGGGCTGGCGTCGACCACATGAGGTGCGATGACGCGCGCCAGGGCGAGGTACTCGTCCAAGATCTCCTCGACGGTGGGCAGCTCGTAGGCCTCGAAGCCGTAGACCTTCATGAGGATGTCGTTCTTGAGGGGGACAACCGCCTCGAGCTTCTCGCGGAAGATCTTCTCGTCGACGAGGTCCTGGACGCGGATACCGCAGCGCTCGTACTTGTCCTGGTAGCAGGGGCCGATGCCGCGCTTGGTGGTGCCGATCTTGTTGTCTCCCAGGCGGCGCTCGCTTGCACCGTCGAGCAGCAGGTGGTAGGGCATGATCACATGGGCGTTGCCGCTGATCTTGAGCCCGCTGCAGTCGATGCCCTGGGCCTCGAGCTCGCTCATCTCCTGGATGAGCACGCGCGGGTCGACGACCACGCCGTTGCCGATGACGGAGACGACGTCGTCGTGGATGATGCCGCTGGGGATGAGATGCAGGGCCAGCTTGGTCTTGCCGTGGATGACGGTGTGACCGGCGTTGTTGCCGCCCTGGAAGCGGACGACGTAATCGTAGTTGGGTGCGAGGAAGTCGGTGACCTTGCCCTTGCCCTCATCGCCCCACTGGGTTCCAACCAGAACGGTTCCTGGCATGCTTGCCTCCTTGTATCGGCATACGTACTGTCCGATTCTACCCCAGCACGGCAGCGCTCAAGCACAGCAGCCTGCCCAAAGGTGCCAGCTCGGGGACTCTTTGCCCCAAGCCGAGCTGCCGCGCTGTCACAGGCTCCCTCTACAATGGTCCCATGGAAAGCAGCAGGGACATTCTGGGCGCACAGCGCGAGTGGCAGGGGCGGGCCGTCCTCCTCATGGACCTCGACGCTTTCTTCGCCAGCGTCGAGCAGCTCGACCACCCCCAGTGGCGCGGCAAGCCCGTTATCGTTGGCGGTCAGGCCGGCAAGCGCGGCGTCGTCTCCACCTGCAGCTACGAGGCCCGCGCCTTCGGGGTGCGCAGCGCCATGCCCTCCTCAACGGCAGCGCGCCTGTGCCCCCAGGCCGTCTGGGTCGAGCCCCACTTCAAGCGCTACCGCGAGCTCTCCGCCGCCGTCATGGGCATCCTCTACGACGAAAGCCCCTTGCTCGAGCAGGTGAGCATCGACGAGGCCTTCCTCGACGTCACGCCGGGGCGCTTCGTGAGGGAAAGTCCCGTTGCCATCGCCGCCCGCATCCAGCAGCGCGTCTCCCAGCTGGGAATCACCTGCAGCATCGGCGTGGCCAGCGGCAAGTCGGTCGCCAAGATTGCCAGCGACCTCGACAAGCCCCGCGGCCTCACCGTCGTCTACCCGGGCAGCGAGCAGGCCTTCCTCGCCCCCATGGAGGTCAGGGCCATGCCCGGCATCGGCAAGCAGTCCGCCCTCAAGCTGCAGGCGCTGGGCATACGCACGCTGGGGGACCTGGCCGCCGCCCAGCCCGCCCAGCTCAAGGGGGTCTTCGGGGTGAACGCCGCGGCCTTCGTGCACAGGGCCGCCGGCATCGACGAGCGCCCCCTGGTCACAGAGTCAGAGGTCAAGTCGATCAGCAACGAGCGCACCTTCACCCGCGACCTCACAAGCCGCGCAGAGATAGAGGCGGCCATCGACTACCTGGGCTGCATGGTGGGGCGCCGCCTGCGCAAGCAGGGCCTGGCCGGCCACACCGTCACCTTGAAGCTGCGCTACTCAGACCTCAGCTCGCGCACCGCCCAGCACAGCATCGGGTCCCAGGTCGACGACGAGTCGGTCTTCATCCCCGTCGCCAAGCAGCTGCTGGGGCAGGTGTGGCGCCCGGGTGACTCCGTGCGCCTGGTGGGCATAGGCATCGGGGGCTTCCACGAGAAAGACCAGCAGATGGAGCTCTTCGGCGACGGCTCCGCAGAGGAGCTGCCCGCGGGGAACCCCGCGCTGGTGAGCGCGGCAGATAAGGTGCGCGACCGCTTCGGCGACGGCAAGCTCGTCTTCGGCCGGCAACTCAAGCTCACGGTCGAGACGACGGCCAACCCCAACAGGGACGCCTCCTCCTAGCGAGGCTTGCAGACGAGGGTCCAGTCGCAGTAGGCGCGGGCGCGCTGGGCAAAGCGCAGGGCGGCGGCGTTGTCCGGGCAGATGGCGAAGCTCGTGGCCCCGCTGCCCGTCACCAGCGCGTTGAGCACGTCCTCGTCGCACCGCGCGCGCTCCACGCGCTCCCTCAGGCGCGGCAGGGCGTCGAAGGCGGCGGGCTCGAGGTTGTTGGCGCACAGCTGCGCGAGCCGGCGCTTCTGCGCGGGCCCCGCACCGCCGGGCTCGAAATCCCTCAGCGCAGCCGCCAGGGCGCGGGCATCCGGAGCGGGGGCGGGGCTGGCGTCGAAGTCGCGGTAGATGCGCGGGGTGGATATCCCCTGGGACTCGCCCATGAGCACCAGCGGCAGGGGGAAGGCCGGCAGCTCCTCCTCGAAGAGGTCCCCGCGCCCGCCCATGAGGGCGCACCCGCCATGGAGGAAGAAGGCGACGTCTGCGCCCAGCGTGCGCGCCAGGGCCCCGACGCGGGAGTCGTCCTCAGAGAGCCCCGCAAGGGCGCAGCAGGCCCTGAGGGTGGCGGCGGCGTCGCTCGACCCGCCACCCAGGCCTCCCCCGGCGGGGATGCGCTTGTCGACGGAGATGCGGATGCCGCCGTCTTCCGGGACCAGCGCGGCGCCCACAGCCCGCTCGAAGCCGTCGACGGCCTTGAAGACGAGGTTGTCCTGCGTCGGTATGCCCAGCGCACCGCAGTCGAGCGCCACGAGCGTGCCCGCGGCAGTGGCCGCCGCTGCGGGATGGTCGGCGACGTCATCGATGCGGGCGCGCTCCACGCAGACGGTGTCTGCAAGCGGCAGCTCGAGGAAGACGCTGTCGAGCAGGTGGTAGCCGTCGCGGGGCGGGTAGCTCACCGCCAGGCACAGGTTGACCTTGGCCGGGGCCTCGAGGACGAGGTGCTCTGCGGTCACAGCAGCCCCCTACTCGCCGTTGCGGCGGAAGGCGTAGGTGGCCGAAACCGCCGAGCAGGCGGCGTCTGCGAGCAGCTGCAGGTACTCGCTGTCGTTGTCCTTCAGGCGCACGTAGACGGCGCGGCGCCCGCGGCTCGCCAGCGCCCCAAAGTCTCCCAGCGCCTGGGCGTTGGCGACCTCTCCCAGGGTGAAGCCCTCGTGCGGCACCATCATGTCGTAGGCCTCGCGGCTGCTGACCACCAAGAAGACGCCGTTGTCGGGGCCGCCCTTGTGGAGCTGGCCGGTCGAGTGCAGGTAGCGCGGGCCGATCTCGAGGCACGAGCAGGCCTGGAGCCTGTCTGCCACGCGGTGGCGTATGCGCTCGAGGGTCTCGCGGCGACCGATGCCCTTGAAGGGCAAGAAGGCGTTGAGCGAGAAGTAGTCGCCCTCGCCTATCGAGTAGAAGAGGGTCCTCAGCGCGCGCGAGAGGTCGACCTTGTCGGTGCGGTTCATGCGGCCGAGCAGCGCGCTGCTCACGAAGACGCTGTCGACGATGGTGCCCTCGGCGCAGGGATACTCCACGTACGCGGGGTTGCCCTGGGGGTCGAGGGGCACCTCGTAGGCGCCGCCGTCTCCGTAGAGGATCTGCTTGACGGCCTTCTTGGTGCTCTCGACGTCGGGCTGGTCGAAGGGGTCGATCCTCATAAGCCAGCCGCAGAAGGCGACGGCGTACTCCCAGATGAGGAAGTGCTCCGCGATGTCGTCGCTGTCGATGATGTCGAGGCGCATGGCGGGGATGGATGGGTGCAGGCAGGTGCGGGCGTGCTCGTAGGCGCGATCGTTGCCGCTGTTGCACAAGATCACGCAGCGGTCCGGCAGCGGGTCGGAGAGGATGCCCGCATCGACTTCGATGTTGGGGAGGATGCCCACCCCGCGCTTGCCGAGGCTCTCTGCCACAAGCTGCTCCACCCACAGCCCGAAGACCTGGCTTTGCGGCGGCATGAGCAGCGAGAACTTGTCCCTGCCCTGGCAGTAGTTGTCATAGAGGAAGCAGGCCAGCTGCAGGGCCGGGTTGTCCGGCGAGTCGCTGGCGCAGAGGCGCTCGGTCTGGGCGGCGCGGCTCAAGACGCCCTCGACGTCGATGCCCACGCAGGCCATGGGCATCAGCCCGAAGACGCTCAGCGCACTATAGCGGCCCCCGACGTTGGGCTCGCCGTGGATGACGGCGCGCCAGCCGTCCCTCCTCGCCACCTGCTCGAGCTGGCTGCCCGGGTCCGTGATGGCAACGAAGCGGCGCCCTGCCCTGTCCGCACCCAGGTGGGCGCAGACATAGCTCCACGCCACGTTCGACAGCACGGTGGGCTCGAGCGTCGAGCCGCTCTTGGAGCTGACGATGTAGAGCGTGCGCGCCGGATCGGACGAGCCGAGGATGTGGTTGACGTAGACGGGCGAGATGGAGTCCATCGTGCGGAAGGGTATCTCGTCTGTCACCTCGAGGGAGTGGAGCTTCGTGATGGTCTGGGGCGCCTGGGTGGATCCGCCCTGGCCGATGAGCACCACGGCGTCGAGGCCCTCGCAGCGCGCCTGCTGGGCCAAGACGGCGATCTCGGCCGGGTCGCGGGGAGGCAGGGATGCCAGGGTGGCCCAGCCCATGCGGTTCTCCGCAGTGGCGCGGGCCTCTGGGGAAAACGCATAGACGCTCGCGTCCTGGGCTCCCACCCGGGACGGGATCTTGTTCTCGATGAGCCTGCGGGCGGTGTTCCCGTTGCCCAGTGCCTCGCGGTCGAGTATGGTCATCTGCCTTCTTCCCATCTGCTCTGGCGCCTGCCGGCGCATGTGACTCACGCAAGAGTATACCCGTGAGCGCTGCCCGCGCCCCGATTCATAAGAACTGCGGAGTTTTAATGAGGCGGCCGGCGCAGCACCGTATCCGTCGCCCTGTGGAACAAAGATCGCCCCCTGTTTTCCCAGCTACGGGGCTCTCCTTACCAAAGTTGCCTGCTGATAACAGCTATTGGCTTCTTCATTTTTTCGTGGTAGTATTCTGAGTCTATCTGTCAACTAGGTGGAAAAGGCATTATGGACGAAGAAATCATCGAACAGGTGCAGACTGTCAGCTCCATTCACGAGACCCTTACCGGCTACACTGGCAAGCGCCTCCGCATCAGGGCCAACATGGGCCGCTCCAAGATCGTCGAGCGCGAGGGCGTCCTCACCCAGGCCCACCCCTCCCTCTTCATCATCGAGACCACGGAGAGGCGCGGTCGCAAGGCACGCCAGTCGTATCAGTACGTCGACGTTCTCACCGGCATGGTCGAGCTGACCGACCTCGACACCAACGAGCTCCTCTTCCCGGAAATCAAGGAAGAGGTCCTTCAGTAAGCACTCCCAACAGCGTGCTTGCAGGCGGGCGCCCCTCGGGCGCCCGCCTGTGTTTTACATGGTGTCTATCACAGCCGAGGCGACCTTGATGCCGTCGATGGCGGCGGACATGATGCCGCCTGCGTAGCCGGCTCCCTCGCCGCAGGGGTACAGGCCCGCGACGCGCGTGGCCTGCAGGCTCTCGGCATCCCTCACGATGCGCACGGGCGAGCTGCTGCGCGCCTCGACGCCCGTCATGAACGCACCGGGGTTGTTGAAGCCCACGAGTTTTTGCCCCAGCTGGGGCAGCGCCTGCTCGAGCGCCTCGCCCACAAAGCCCGGCAGGCAGCTGTGGAGGTCTGCCTCGCGCACGCCCAGGGGGTAGCTCGGCTTGACGCGGACGGGCTTCCTGCGCCCCTTCCCGCTGCGACCGGTGAAGCTTCCCACCGTCTGCCCCGGAGCGGTCCAATCCCCGCCGCCGAGCTCGAAGGCCGCGCGCTCCCACCTTCGCTGGAAGGCGATGCCCGCCAGGGGGTCGCCCGGCTCGCTCCCGCAGTCTGCGAAGTCCTCCGGGTTCACGCCGCACAGCAGGGCGGAGTTCGCGTTGGCGCCGTCTCTGGCCTGGACGCTCATGCCGTTGACGCACAGGCCGCCCTCCTCGCTCGAGGCGGCCACGACCGTCCCCCCGGGGCACATGCAGAAGCTGTACACGCCCCTGCCGCTGGGGAGATGGGTGTTGATCTTGTAGTCTGCCGCCCCCAGAGCGGGGTGCCCGGCTGCCGAGCCGTAGAGCGCGCGGTCGATGAAGCCCTGGGGGTGCTCGATGCGCACGCCCATGCTGAAGGGCTTGGGCTCAAGCTCGACGCCGCGCTGCTTGAGCATCTCGAAGGTGTCGCGGGCAGAATGGCCGGCTGCGAGTATGAGCGCGCTCGCCTCCACGAGCTCATCGCCGCCCTCGCCGCGCAGGCAGGCACCCGTGAGGACCCCGTCTTCGATGCGCAGGTCGACGAGCTGGGTGAAGAAGCGCACCTCTCCCCCGCAGGCGACGATCCTCTCCCTGATCCGGGCCACCACGCCGCCGAGCACGTCTGTGCCGATGTGCGGCTTGGCCTGCCACAGGATCTCGAGCGGCGCACCCGCCGCCACAAAGGTGCCGAGCACCTGGGCGGTGTAGGGGGAGTTCTTCCCGCAGGTGAGTTTGCCGTCGCTGAAGGTGCCCGCACCGCCCTCGCCGAACTGCACGTTGCTGCGCGTGTCGAGCACGCGGGTGGCCTGGTAGGCGGCCACGTCCTGCGCGCGCTGCTCCACGGGGGCCCCTCGCTCGATCACCAGGGGTCGCAGGCCCATCTCGGCGAGTTCGAGGGCGGCGAAGAGGCCCGCAGGACCCATGCCCACCACGATGGGGCGGCTGTCTCCCCAACAGCGCGGGATCTCGCGCTGCTCGAGGGGCACCACGGGCGCAGGGGCCCCTGCCCCCGCGCCGACGCCCACGCTGGCGACGAAGCACAACTGGTCGCGCTTGCGCGCATCGACGCTGCGGCGCAGCAGGTAGGCCCTGGGCACTCTCAGGATGCGGGCCAGGGTTGCAGACGAAAGGTCTGGCGCGAGGTCGGCCTCGACGGCAGCGCCCTGGTCGAGGCTGAGCTTGATGTTGTTCTTGATCTCCATGCCGGCCGGGATTACCTGCCCTTGGCCATCTTGGCGGCGAGCTCCTCTGCGCTCAGCTGGGTCTCCTCGAAGACGTCGTCGCCGTCGAGTCCAAAGGCAGTGTGGAGGGCGCGGACAGCTTCGGGGCCCTTGTCGCCGGGGATGACGACGGAGGTGCGGATGTCAGAGGTGGTGATGAGGGAGAGGTTGATGCCGGCATCGGCGAGGGTGCGGAACATCTTGGCGGCAACGCCGGGTGCGGCCTTCATGCCCGCGCCGACGATGGAGACCTTGGCGATGTCCTCTGCGACGACGAACTCCGCAGCCCCGGTCTTCTCGACGATGGCCTCCATGACCTCGCGGGTGCGGTTGATGTCTGCCTTGGGAGAGGTGAAGGAGATGTCGGCGTGGCCGTCTTCGGAGATGTTCTGGATGATCATGTCGACGGAGATGTTGGCGTCTGCAAGCGCGCCGAAGACAGTCGCCGCGATGCCCTCGGTGTCGGGCACGTCGCGGATGGTGAACTTTGCTTCAGAGGAATCGTGGGCAACGCCGGTGACCAGTGCTTTCTCCATGTGGGACTCGTACTCCTTCACGAGGGTGCCGGGCTCGTCGTTGAACGAGGAGCGGCAGTGGATAGTGACTCCGTACTTGCGGGCGAACTCGACGCAGCGCTTGTGCAGGACGCCTGCGCCGGCAGCTGCCATCTCGAGCATCTCCTCATAGGAGATGACGTCGATCTTCTGGGCCTTGGGGGCAACGCGGGGGTCGGCGCTGTAAACGCCGTCGACATCGGTGTAGATCTCGCAGACGTCGGCGTGGATGCCCGCGGCGATGGCCACGGCCGTGGTGTCAGAGCCGCCTCGGCCAAGCGTGGTGACGTCGCCGTTTGCATCGATGCCCTGGAAGCCGGCGACGATGACGATCTTGTCCTCCTCGAGGGCCTCCTTGATGCGCTCGGCGTGGATCTCGCGGATCTTTGCCTTGCCATGGACGTCGTTGGTGACAAGGCCCACTTGGCGGCCGCTCAGGCTGATGGCCTCCTCGCCCTGGCTGTGGATGGCCATGGCCACCATCGCCATAGAAACGAGCTCTCCGGTGGAGAGGAGCGTGTCCATCTCACGGGCAGGGGGGTTGGTGTTGACTTGGTTGGCGAGCGCGATGAGGTCGTCTGTGGTCTTGCCCATCGCAGAAACGACGGCAACCACCTTGTCTCCGGAGCGCTTGCGCTGAACCAGGCGCTTTGCGACGCTCAAAACGCGCTCGGGCGTAGCAACGCTGGTTCCACCGAACTTTGCGACTACAAGTGACATAGGTCTCCCTATCGATGATCGTTGACGCGTGCGCAGCGGCTGCTGCGGTATTTGCATAGGGTACGCGAGCGAGGGCGGGGCTCGGGCTCAGATTTTTCCTGCTTAGGGTCAAAGCGCCATCTTCGCCCCCCAACGTTATCCCCACTCTCATCGCCCCGGCGCGTCTCGCCGTCATTTGTACATACTGTTCCCATTTGTTGGCGATTTCCGCGCATTAGCAAGGGGCCGAGTGGGGGCAAGATGCCCCCGATTTGTACTAATCTTGCACTTCGTGGTACTCTTTGTGCGTTTTAATGATAACCATGGCTTTCTCGCTCCCCCTCGGGGAGCGCCTGCACGGGCAACCGCTGCCGACGCAGGATCGTTCCGCAGTGTGGCAGCACGCAGCGGCGGCAAGCCCGAGTGTTTGGATCTGTATGGGTCTCGTTGAAGACAAGCACGCCCTGCGGAGCAGCATGCGCGGCGTGCGCGACGCGATCGGTCCCCTTCAGCGAAAGGGGTATGAGGACGACCTCGCCGAGCGTCTCTACAAGCTCCCTGCCGTCCGCAACTCCCGCGTTGTGGGCGTCTACCAAGCCTACGGGTCCGAGGCATCCCTTGACGACCTCGTCAGGGCGCTGCGCCTGCTCGACCCCTCCCCCATCATCGCCTACCCGGTCATGCACGCAGACAGCATCATCACCTTCGCCGCCGTGGAGCGCGGCGAGGCCCCCCTGTTCGTGCAGGACCCCACGCTCATCCAGCCCCTCGATATCGTCTCGAGCGAGAGGCTCGTCCGTGCAGAGGACATCGACCTCCTCTTCGTCCCCGGCATCGCCTTCGACGAGAACTGCAGGCGTCTGGGTCAGGGCGGCGGCTGCTACGACCGCTTCATCCCCCACCTCAGGGGCGACTGCCTCGTCGTGGGCGTCGCCTTCGACGAGCAGGTCTGCGAATCCGTCCCCTACGGTGTGCACGACCGCCGCATGGACTACGTCGTCACCCCCAGCCGCATCATCCAGCGCTAGGCGCCCAGCGCGTGCAGGCGCGCTGTCATCCTCCCTCAACACAGAAAAGCCGCCCCGAAGGGCGGCTTTTCTCGTGCTGTGTGCGCCTGGGGCCTAGGCCTCGGCGTATGCGCGCTTGACGCTGTCGTCCACGGGGATACCAGGGCCCATGGAAGAGGAGATGGAGACGGACTTCACGTACTTGCCCTTTGCAGCAGAGGGCTTGACGCGCAGGATCTCGTCATAAAGAGCGCCGTAGTTCTCGGCCAGTGCCTCGGGGGTGAAGGACTTCTTGCCGATGACGCAATGGCAGATGCCGTAACGGTCGGCGCGGTACTCGATCTTGCCACCCTTGAGCTCGGCGACGGCCTTGGCGACGTCCATGGTGACAGTGCCCAGCTTGGGGTTGGGCATCATGCCGCGGGGGCCCAGGATCTTGCCCAGGCGACCGACCTTGGACATCATGTCCGGGGTGGCGATAGCGGCGTCGAAGTTGATCTCGCCCTTCTGGATCTCTGCGACCAGGTCGTCGGAGCCGACAACCTCGGCGCCGGCAGCGCGGGCCTCGTCGGCCTTGGCGCCCTCGGCGAAGACGGCGACGCGGACGGACTTGCCGGTGCCGTTGGGCAGGGAGATGGAACCGCGGACCTGCTGGTCTGCCTGGCGGGTGTCGATACCCAGGCGGAAGTGGGCCTCGATGGTCTCATCGTAGTTTGCGAAGGAGATCTCCTGAGCCAGCTTGATAGCGGCCATGGGGGTGTACAGGTCCTCGGTCACCTTCTTGGCGGCCTCGACGTACTTCTTTCCGTGCTTAGGCATTTCATTACCTCCTCGTGGTAATAGCGGGCTGCCAGCCCTTCCACATATCTCATGCAGGCCGTGCCTGCGGGTTACCTCGTGCGGGTGCTACTCGGCGATCTTGACGCCCATGGAGCGGGCGGTGCCGGCGACGATCTTCTTGGCGGCCTCGATGTCGTTGGCGTTGAGGTCCGGCATCTTGGTCTCGGCGATCTCGGTCAGCTGCTCCTGGGTGAGGGTGCCGGCGATCTCCTTGACGGAGTTGGCGGCTGCGCTCTCGATGCCCAGGGCCTTCTTGATCAGGAAGGCAGCGGGAGGGGTCTTGCAGACGAAGTCGAAGGTCTTGTCATCGTAGACAGTGATCTCGACGGGGACGATGGTGCCCATCTTGTCCTGCGTGGCAGCGTTGAATGCCTGGCAGAACTGCATGATGTTGACGCCCTTTGCACCCAGTGCAGGACCAACCGGGGGAGCCGGGTTAGCCTGGCCACCGGGGATCTGAAGCTTGATAAAGCCCTCGATTTCCTTAGCCATGTTTCATTCCTTATCTGTCTGGCCTGCTAGCCCCAAGCTAGAAGGCCTCCTTCAGTGCATCTATAGAAAACACGCTTAGGTGAGAAGCCCTCGTCCACAGAGGCACCAAAGCGTGAGTTCTTCCAAATCTAGATCTTGGCCACCTGGTCGAAGCTGAGCTCGACGGGGGTTTCGCGGCCGAAGATGGACACGAGAACCTTGACCTTGCCCGCATCCGCGTTGACTTCGGAGACGGTGCCATCGAAGTCAGCCAGCGGACCGTTGACAACCTTGACGACCATGCCCTCGGTGAGGTCGGTGGTGGTCTTCTTGACGGCGGTCACGGGGTCGACGCGCTTGGTGATCTTGGCGAACTCCTCGCGCGACAGGGGCACGGGCTGGCCCTCGCTACCAACAAAGCCGGTGACGCCGCTGGTGTTGCGGAC
>SFLO01000225.1 GCA_004553405.1 Coriobacteriaceae bacterium | reverse complement strand
GTCGCCGCTGCCGAGCTCTCCGGCCCCCTCCATGGCGGCATAGGCCTGCAGCAGGCCGAGGCCGTCCGGGGTCCACAGCTCCTCGGGCCCGATGGTGAAGGGGCCCTCCTCGAAGCAGGCGGCGTGCTTGCGCAGGCCGTCGCCGATGAGCGTCAGCTCCTCGCCGGCATCGCGCCAGGCCTGGGCGACCTGTGCGGGCTTGCACACGGAGTCGAGGTCAAGGCGGGTCACGCCCTCCTCATCGAGCATGAAGCGGACGGGGTAGACCTCCTTGCGCATGGCATCTTCGACGACTCCCACGCGCCCGCGCAGGCCTCCCCTCCATGCATGCCAGGCAACGGCGTCGAGCGTGGACACCCCGAAGGCAGGACAGCCCAGGCCGCAGGCGATGCCCTTGGCGGTGGCGATGCCGATGCGCACGCCGGTGAACGAGCCGGGGCCCCTGCCGGCGATGACCAGGTCGATGTCTGCCGGCGAAAGCCCCGCACCCGCCAGCAGCTCGCCCGCCCTCGTCAGGAGGACCTGATCCGAGCTGCGCGGTGCCGGGGCGTCTGCAGCGGCGATGAGCTGCGGCTGCCCGCCAGAGACGTCGCCCAGGCAGAGGGCGAGCATGTCGCTTGCGGTGTCGAAGGCCAGTGCGATTCTCTTGCTAGTCACAGGGCATCAGGCTCCCCTAGGGTTCGGTGATGACGTGCATGCCCTCTGCCAGGGACACCCCCTGCACGACCAGCTGGCCGTCTGGGGCGGTCCCTATCAGGGTCACGCTGCATTGCTTGGTGGTGGTCTCGTCGACGACGGCCTCGAGGTACAGCCCCGAGCTGCCGCTGCCAACGGCCGTGGCGGGAACGTAGTATACCGTCCCGTAGTCCTGGATGGTGATGGTGGCCTTCGCAGGCATGCCCACCGCGAGCCCGCGCTGTCTCTCGTCGAAGACGAGCGTCACGTCGTAGAAGGTGCCGTTGCTGCTGGCGTCTCCCATGAAAGAGCCCGACGCCTGCTGGCCGGCGGGCGCCTTCACGACGCTGGGGGTGTCTGCGACTTTGAAGACCACGGCTCTCAGCTGCTCGCCGCCGTCACACGACACGCGCGCTTGCTGCCCCTTGGAGATGTTGCCCACCTTGGATTCGGGGACCTGCACGACGCAGTTGACGTTGGAGGTATCGAGCACGCGCATGAGCGGCTCCCCCGCAGCTCCTCCCACCTGCGCGCCGGGCTCGACGGCCAGGTCGACCACGCTACCCGCCTGGGGGGCCCTCAGCTTGAGCTTGTCTTGCGTGCGGCGCGCCTTGGTGTATGCGGACCTCTCCTTGGCAGCGGCCTTCTCTGCCTTGGCGAGTGCGGCAGAGCGCTGGTCGAGCTCGCCTTGGACCGCATCGACGGCCGCTTGGGCGGCTTCGAGGACCTTGAGGAGCGGCTCTTCATCGAACACATAGCCCGGGTCCTTCTCCTGGGCTTGCTGGGCTTCCTCGCGCGCGCGGTCGAGCGCGGCCTGGGCTTTGGAGAGGGCCTTGCTCACTGCGGGCATCTTCTCCTCGGTGGCGCTCAGGTCTGCCTCTGCGGCGCGCTGCGCGGCCTGGGCCTCGCGATAGGAGGCGAGCGCCTCTGCCGTCGCCTGCTCGACCTGCTCGTTGCCGAGGACGGCGAGCAGGTCGCCCTTCTCGACGCGGTCGCCTTCGGCCACGAGCAGCTCGAGGACGGTTCCCTCGAGCTCCGAGGACACGGCGGACTCGCTGGCGGACTGAATGGAGCCGGTGACGTCGAGGTCGCTGGAAAACGAGCCGGCAGAAAGCACCATGGTCTGAACCGCAGGGGCGCCGGCGCCACCCTGGGGCGCCTGGGCCTTGCTGATGAGATACGCGCCCCCGCCGAAGAGCAGGGCCGCCGCCGCAAGCGCGGTGCAGGCTGCAAGCCCGACCTGACGGTTGCGGGCGCGGATTTTCTCGCGAGATGCTGGCATGGGCTCTTCCGGCAGGGTCGACGGTATTCCAGGGCGATTCTAAGACAAGACGCCCCTAGGCGTTCCCGACACCGGACGGTGCGCCCTGCTGGCCGCTGGCAGAGCCTGTCGAGCCACCGGAATACCCCTGGGGAGAGCTGTACTGGGACGACGAGTCGCCCTGTGAGGACGAGCCTCCCTGGAAGCCACCGTCCTGGGACGAGGAGTCGCTCTGCTGCGAGCTGTTGCCGTAGACCTGGCTGTGGCTGCTGTTGCTCTGGGT
>SFLO01000224.1 GCA_004553405.1 Coriobacteriaceae bacterium | reverse complement strand
GCTGAGGCTGCGGCCGGGCCCCTCGAGCGCGAGCCAGGGGCCGCTCTCTCGCAGCTGGCGGTCGATCCACAGGGTGATGCGGTCGTAGCCGCTGCCGCGGTCCCGGCTCACGTCGCCCAGGTCCTTCACGAAGGAGAAGAAGCTCGCGGCGACGGAGCGCACGCGGTCTGCCTGCTGCTCGGCCAGCGAGCAGCGCCCCTGGAGTACCACGCCGCCCTCCAGCTCGAGCGACTTGCGGCGGATCTGGCCCAGCGTGCCGTGCTGGCCGCTCAGGCGGTGGAGGTGCGATTCGAGTCCCACGGCAGACACCGCAAAGCTCAGCTGCTTGCGCGCCTCCTGCTCGACGGCGTGGGCCTCGTCGATGACCCACTGCTTGACTTCGGGGAGTATGGCGTTGTCTGCCTGGACGTCGCGGAAGAGCAACGCATGGTTGGTGACCACCACCTCGGCCTTGCTCGCCATGCAGCGCGCCCCGTGCAGGTAGCAGCGCGTGGGGAAGAAGGGGCAGCGGCTCTTGAGGCAGTCGTCGCTGCTGGCGACAACGGCGTAGCGCGGCAGGCCGTACCAGGGCAGGCTCAGGGCGTCGAGGTCTCCCCAAGGAGTCTGTGAGACATAGGCGAGCAGCGTGGCGAGCATCTCGACGACGTCTGGGCGGCGCTCCTGCTCGCGGTCGCGCACCATCGACTCGAGCTTGCGCAGGCAGGGGTAATGGTCGTAGCCCTTGAGGGCGATGTAGCGCAGGCCCCCCAGCGCCGCGTCGAGGCGCGGGAGCTCCGAGTAGACCAGCTGGTCCATGAGCGCGTTGGTCTTGGTGGCCACGCCCACGGTCATACCGGGGTTGGCCTTGGCGGCAAGGGCCAGGGGCAGCAGGTAGGCCATCGACTTGCCCACACCGGTGCCCGCCTCGAGGCTGCGGTGCGTGCCGCTGCGCAGGGCCTCGCCCACCTCGAGCGCCATCGCCAGCTGCTCTGGGCGCGGCTCGTAGTCCGGGTACATGAGCCCAGCCGCCCCTTGCGCGCTGAAGGCGCGACGCAGCTCGTCGTCTGTGGGAAAGACGGCGGGCGGCTCGTCTTCCTCGAGGTCTGTGATGGAGGAGAGGTTGTCCTCGATGAAGCGCCGGCTGCGGCTGCGGCGCAGCGACCAGTCCTCGGTGCCGGGGGTCATCTGCGCGGCTTGGGCGAAGAGATGGCACAGCGGCCAGCTGGTCTGCGGGGAGAGCGAGGCGATGAGCTGGGCCATGCCCGCGGGAAGGCTGTAGACGCCCGCCATGAGGATGCGCCACAGCCCGGCGGTGGCCTCGACGTCATCTGTTGCGCGATGGGTGCTGGCATGCAGGCCGAAGGCGCGCGAGAGGTCTGCCAGGCGGTGGCCGCGCATGCGGGGCAGCACGATGCGCGACAGCGCCAGGCTGTCCATCCACCTGCCGGTGATGGCCCCGGGCTGGGCCTGGCGCATGATGACCCCGCGATCGAAGGAGGCGTTGTGCGCCACGAGGTCGCGGCCGTCTGCCCAGGTGGCGAAGAGCTCCACGGCGAGGCTCGGGTCCGGGGCGCCGTCAACGTCTTCCTGCGTGATGCCGGTGAGCTCCGTTATCTCTGCGGGGATGGGCCGCCCCGGATTGACGAAGGTCTGAAAGCGCTCGACTACCTCCGGCCCGCGCAGGATGCAGGCGGCGATCTCTATGAGCTGGTCGCGCGAGGGGTCGAGCCCCGTTGTCTCCGTGTCGACCACGACCACCTCGTCCTCGAGCAGCTCGAAGCTCTCCTGCGCGCGCTGGGGCAGGCCGCGGTACCACGCGATGGTGGGGCCGTCTGTGCCGGGGATGAGGTAGCTGATGTCGAAGCCGTTTTCCATGCCTGCCAGCCTATCACGAGCCTGCGACACAGCAGCGCAGGCCGCGGGAAGCACGGGTCACAGGCGGCGAGCTCCCGCGCTGCGAGCACGAGTCGCGGCACGCTCGAGCGAGGCCGGGGCGCCACGCATCGCTCCCGCAACCGCAAGCTCTCGCTTTGGTTGCTGTTTCGGGCGGAAAACTGTGCTGTTGGTTGCTGTTTTCGCGTTAAACAGCAACCAACAGCAGCAAAATCACCCGAAAACAGCAACCAAAGCGAGAGCTTGCGGCACCGTGCGGAACACGCTTGCATGGCAACCTGTAGATGACGATTCTGCGCAGCGCTGCCAATCCGGGGGATAATGCGCTCACTTGGCCGGGCACCGACAAGCGACTCGCGGTTCCATCCCATGCCAGATTTCTGACTCGCGCCAATCCAATTGACCGTGTTCGAAACCTGGAGGTGCCCATGGCATTCTGCTTCTCCCATCATTCCCTTCTTCAGGCCTGGATTCACGCCAGCCACATCGAAGGCAGTATCAACACTATCAACGAACAGGCCGCTTGCGAGGGTAGGCGCCAGCTTCCCCTGCTCCAAGGGAGCGCCCAGGCGCTGTTGGCGGCCCCGCGCGTGGACGCGCCCCCGCCGCTGTCCTGCAAGAAGGCGCTGGTCGACGACGCTGCGGCGCGCCTCGGCATTTCCGAGCCCATCCATCTGCTCGCCCCCGAACGTGGCCAGCGCAGGATCGCGGGAGGCTACCGCTGCCACAGCATGAACCTGCCCCGTGCCGCAGGCCACTACATCAAGCTGAGCGAAAACGCGCTCATCGGCTCGCCCGCGCTGTGCCTCATCCAGATGGTGACCTGCCTGAGCGAGCTCCAGTGGCTGCTCTTGGCATACGAGTTCTGCGGGGAGTACGTGCTCGACCCGTCATCTCCGAGGGGTTTTCTGAAGCGCGCACCACTGACCACTGCCGAGGAGCTGCGCGCTTTGGCACGCGAGCTCCAGGGCGTCAAAGGCGCGAAGACGGCGCAGCGGCTTTCCCGCCTTGTTGCCAACGGGTCCGCCTCGCCAAAGGAGACAGGGCTGGTACTCGCGCTCTGCCTTCCCCAGAACATGCACGGCTGCGGCCTCAGCCTCCCCGTGCTGAATCGCAGCGTTGGCCTCG
>SFLO01000223.1 GCA_004553405.1 Coriobacteriaceae bacterium | reverse complement strand
GTTTAGCCCTATCATAGAGGCCAAATGCACTTGAACGCCCCCAACCGCTACAGCAAGGAGTGATACCCGTGGAGTTCATCGTCGCCAAGAACTACGAGGAGATGAGCCGCAAGGCAGCAGACGTCATCGCAGAGCTCGTCGCGCGCAAGCCCAGCTGCATCCTGGGCCTTGCCACCGGTTCCACGCCAGAAGGGCTCTACGCCCAGCTCGTCAAGGACTGCCAGGAGGGCAAGATCAGCTTCAAGGACGTGAGCACCTACAACCTCGACGAGTACCGCGGCCTTGAGAACGACCATCCCCAGAGCTACCACTACTTCATGGAGCAGCACCTCTTCAACCACGTGAACATCGACCTGGCCGCCACCCACGTGCCCGACGGCTCCAACCCCGATGCCGCAGCAGCCTGCGCAGACTACGAAGCCGCCATCAAGGCATCCGGCGGCGTCGACCTGCAGCTTTTGGGCCTGGGCCACAACGGCCACATCGGCTTCAACGAGCCCGCAGACACCTTTGCCAAGGAAACCAACTGCGTCGAGCTGACCAGGTCCACCATCGAGGCCAACAGCCGCCTCTTCGACCACATCGACGAGGTCCCCACCCAGGCCTACACCATGGGCATCGGCACCATCATGCGCGCCGCCAAGATCTTGGTCGTCGCCAACGGGCAGGGCAAGGCGCAGATCGTGAGGGACGCCTTCTTCGGCCCCGTCACGCCGCAGGTCCCCGCATCCATCCTGCAGTTCCACCCGGATGTCACCGTCATCGTCGACGAGGCGGCAGCCTCGCTGTGCCAAGGCTAGGAACCAGCCATGAGGATCACCAACGGCCGCGTCTTCAACGGCAGCTGCCTTGCCGAAGGCGACGTCTTCATCAACGAGGGCCTCTTCGTCGAGGAGTCTGCATACGTTGACGATGGGGCCGTTGTCGACGCAGCGGGGATGACCGTTGCGCCCGGCCTCATCGACCTCCACTTCCACGGGGCGGTGGGCTTCGACTTCTGCGACGCGACGCCGCAATCCCTTGCCGCCATCGCAGCCTACGAGGCATCCCAGGGCATCACGGCCATCTGCCCCGCGACTATGACCTTCACGGAGGAGACCCTCCTGCCCATCATGGCAAATGCCGCCGCCTTCACGCCCGCCGCAGACCAGGCGGCCCTCGTGGGCATCAACATGGAGGGCCCCTTCATCAGCCCCAACAAGGTGGGTGCCCAAAACCCGCTCTACGTGCAGCAGGCAGACGGGCACATGCTGGAGCGCCTGCAAGAGGCGAGCGGCGGGCTCATCAAGCTGGTCGACATCGCACCGGAAGAGCCCGGAGCGCTCGAGTTCATCGCACGCGAGCACGAAAGCGTGCGCATCTCCGTGGCTCACACCTGCGCCACGTACGACGACGCGGCGGCGGCCTTCGACGCCGGCGCGCGCCACGTCACGCACCTCTACAACGCCATGCCGGGCCTGCACCACCGCACGCCCGGCCCCATCGCCGCAGCCGCAGAGCGCGACGACGTCACCCCAGAGATCATCTGCGACGGCGTTCACATCCATCCCGCCATGGTGCGCCTGGCCTTCAAGCTCTTTGGGCCGCAGCGCATGATCCTCATCAGTGACACCATGGAGGCAGCCGGCCTCGCAGACGGCGAGTACTCGCTTGGCGGCCAGCCCGTCACTGTGCGCGGCAAGCACGCCACCCTGCACGACGGCACCCTGGCAGGCTCCAACACCAACCTCGCCCTGTGCCTGGGCACCGCGGTGAGGGAGATGGGCATCCCGCTAGAACACGCGCTGCGCGCAGCCACGCTCAACCCCGCCTGCGCTCTGGGCATCCAGGGCAGCAGGGGCTCCATCGCCGCAGGCAAGGTCGCAGACTGCATACTCCTCGACGACCAGGTCCGCGTGCAGCAGGTCGTCCTGCGCGGCCAGCCCCTCTAAGCACGCCAACAAAATAGAGCCCGGCTCCCCCAAGGGGATGCCGGGCTCTCGTGCGTTTGGGGGCGCTTCTTCAACAGGGTCGGCGCGCTAGCTGATGGCCTCCACGAACCAGCTGGTGATGCTGGTGGGGTGGGTGATGCCGGTGCCGACCACCACGGCCCACGCGCCGGCGTCCATGGCCTTCTTCGCGTCTTCTGGAACATGGACGCGCCCCTCGCAGATGATGGGCTTGTCGGGGAACTCCGCCACAGCCTGGGCGATGAGCTCGGTGTTGGGGCCATCTGCCATGCCGCAGTCG
>SFLO01000222.1 GCA_004553405.1 Coriobacteriaceae bacterium | reverse complement strand
GGCGTGCATGTACACGACCGAGCAGAGGCGGGCGGCCCTCGAGGCCCTCGTCAGGAGCGGATACGACTTCGAGGCGACTAGGAGGGAGGTGGGCTACCCGGACGTCACCACCCTGAGGCGCTGGCTGAGGGACTTCGAGGAGAGGGGGGAGGTGGTGCGGCCCTGCTCCTCCCGCAGCAGCGGCAGGTACACCGAGGAGCAGCAGCGCGCCGCCGTCGACCACTACCTGTCGTCTGGCCGGAAGGCGGTCAAGACCGCGCGCGAGCTCGGCTACCCGGACAGGAAGACCCTCATGAGGTGGGTCGACGAGCTCGCCCCCGGCAAGAGGAGGCGGGCGTCGGCGGGGGACTCGGCCACCACCGCCGAGCGCCTGGCCGCGGCGGTCGCCTTCGACGGCAGGCAGGGCTCGGCGGAGGCCGCCGCCGCCGAGCTGGGCTACTGCGTCTCGACGCTCTATAGTTGGCACAGCGAGTTCCTGGGCAGGAAGGGGGGCGGCACCTTGAGGGACCCCGAGAAGGCGGCGCGAGACGCCGAGGCCCTGCGGGCCGAGGTCGCCGAGCTCGAGCGCAGGCTGAGGGCGCTCAGGCTCGAGGTGGCGGTGATGGAGGGCACGCGCGAGATACTAAAAAAAGGGCCGGGCACCGACCCGAAACGGCTGGGGAACGCGGAGAAGGCCCTCCTTGTGAATAGCCTGCGCCGGGACGGCTGGAGGCTCCGCGAGGCGCTCTCGGCCGTCTCGATGGCCAAGAGCAGCTACGAGTACGCCGCGAAGGCCCTGCTCAGGGGCCCCGCGGGCGGGCGGGGCGCGAGGGACAGGGAGCTCGACCGCGAGGCCGTCGTCGCCGCGTACGAGGCCGGGCGCGGCGCCTACGGCTACAGGCGCGTCGCCGCCGCCATCGACGCCGCGGGAGGGCGCCACGTGGGCGAGTGGACGGTGCGCTCCATCATGGCCGAGGAGGGCCTCAGGGGCCGCGCCGTGAGGCGCCGGCGCAGGTACAGCTCCTACGCCGGCGAGGTCTCCGAGGCCCCGCCCAACCTGCTGAGGGCGGGGGACGGCTCCCACGACTTCCGCGCCGGCGCCCCCAACGCCAAGTGGGTCACCGACGTCACCGAGTTCAAGATCCCCGCCGGCAAGGTCTACCTCTCGCCCGTGGTGGACTGCTTCGACGGCATGCCGCTGGGGTGGTCGATCTCGCGCTCCCCCGACGCCGAGATGGCGAACTCCTCCCTGGAGAGGGCCTGCGAGTGGCTGCGCGACGGCGACGCGCCGGTGGTCCACAGCGACCGCGGGGGCCACTACCGCTGGCCGGGCTGGATAGCGATCTGCGGGGAGAGGGGGCTGGTGAGGTCGATGTCGAGGAAGGGCTGCAGCCCCGACAACGCGAGGGCCGAGGGCTTCTTCGGCAGGCTGAAGACGGAGTTCTTCATAGGGCGCGACTGGGAGGGCACCGGGCTGGACGAGTTCGCCGCGAGCCTCGACGACTACCTCAGGTGGTATCGTGACGAGAGGCTCAAGAGCGACCTGGGCTACAGGAGCCCGATGCAGTACAGGCGAGACCTGGGGCTGCTGACAGCGAAGTAAGGGCGGTCCAAGATCGCCACCGCAGTCCCCTTTGGCACCCACACCTCAGCGCGAGTTTTGGCCAGCATCTACACCTCAGCGGCAGTTTTGGCCACAGCCGGGCTGCAGCGCCGCCATCGCTTTGGGCGATAGCGGGGTGTTGGGAACGCATAGGGCAGGGCGGCGGCGTGCGCGCCTAGAATAGAGCGCGTTCGCACCGCTTTGCTTTGAAGGGGGCTGCCCGTGCCCATCAGAATCCCGGAGTTGCTGCCCGCCACCGCCCAGCTCGAGGCCGAGAACATCTTCGTCATGACGGAGCACCGCGCCATCACGCAGGACATCCGTCCACTGAGGGTGCTCATCCTCAACCTCATGCCCACTAAGATCGCCACAGAGACGCAGATCCTGCGCATGCTTTCGAACACGCCCCTGCAGGTGGAGATCGAGCTGCTGCAGACCTCCACGCACGAGGCGCGCAACGTGAGCTCCCAGCACCTGGAGGAGTTCTACCGTAGCTTCGAGGAGCTGCGTGACGAGCACTTCGACGGCATGATCATCACCGGCGCGCCGGTTGAGCGGCTCGACTTCGAGGACGTGGACTACTGGCCGGAGCTGTGCCAGATCATGGACTGGAGCAGCACTCACGTGCATTCCACCCTGCACATCTG
>SFLO01000221.1 GCA_004553405.1 Coriobacteriaceae bacterium | reverse complement strand
GAGAAGAAGTTCATCGACATCCCCGCAGAATACATGCCCGGCGCCGTCGAGAACCGCGAGAAGCTCTGCGACCTGGTTGCCGAGGCAGACGACGAGCTGATGGAGAAGTACCTCGAGGGCGAGGAGCTCACCCAGCAGGAGATCGAGGACCTGCTCGACAAGGCCATCGCCCAGGAGCTCATCATCCCCGTCTTCGTCGGCTCGACCATCATCGAGCAGGGCATCTCCGCCCTCATGGAAGACATCATCTCCTACTTCCCCACGCCGCAGTCCCATGGCCGTTTCCTGCTGGCCAGCGGAGACACCATCCGCGTGGACGAGTCCAAGCGCCCTGGCGCCTTCGTCTTCAAGACCGTGGCAGACCCCTTCGTCGGCCGCCTGAGCTACGTCAAGGTCATCGCCGGCACGCTCGAGCCCGGCATGGAGCTCGTCAACTCCCGCACCGGCAAGAAGGAGCGCCTGGGCAGCATCAACATCATGATGGGCAAGGAGCTCACCGCCGTTAAGAGCGCCAAGGCCGGCGACATCGTGGTCGTGCCCAAGCTGGCAGAGACCGAAACCGGCGACACCCTCTCCGAAACCGGCGAGATCTCGATCGTGCCCCTGGACATGCCCGAGCCCCAGTACCCCGTCGCTATCGAGGCCGCAGACCGCAAGTCCGAGGACAAGCTCGCCTCCTTCCTCGCCCGCGCCATCGAGAACGACCCGACCATCCGCCTCGTCCAGAATGAGGAGACCCGCCAAACCGTCCTCTACACCATGGGCGACACCCAGCTCGACCTGGTGCTCGGCCGCGCCAAGGCCGCGGGCATCGAGGTCAACAGGGTCCCCGTGCGCATCCCGTACCGCGAGACCATCCGCAAGACCGCCTCTGCCCAGGGCCGCCACAAGAAGCAGACCGGCGGTGCCGGCCAGTTCGGCGACTGCTGGCTGCGTCTCGAGCCCAACCCCGGCGCCGGCTACGAGTTCGTCGACGAGACCAAGGGCGGCGTCATTCCCGGCGGCCTGATCCCTGCCGTCGACAAGGGCGTGCAGGAGACCATGCGTGACGGCGTGGTGGCCGGCTACCCCATGCAGGACATCAAGTGCGCGGTCTTCGACGGCTCCTACCACTCCGTCGACTCCAACGAGATGGCCTTCAAGACCGCTGCCCGCATCGGCTTCAAGGCCGCTGTGGCACAGGCGGAGCCCGTCATCCTCGAGCCCATCGCCCGCCTCGACATCACCGTCACCGAGGAGTTCGCGGGCACCATCATGGGCGACATCGCCACCCGCCGCGGCCGCATCTTCGGCACGGACTCCGATGACTTCGGCATGACCATCATCAAGGCCCGCGTGCCCTACGGCGAGGTCGTCGAGTACACCAAGGACCTGCGCTCCATGACCCGCGGCACCGGCTCCTACGTCCTCACCATGGACGGCTACGAGCAGGCCCCCAGGGACGTCCAGGAGAAGCTGGTCGCCGAGTACGAGGCAGCCAAGCAGCAGTAAGGCCAGCCTGTCAGGGCGCGTAGCCCAAACGTAACGAAGGGGTGGGTCCCAGGGCCCGCCCCTTTCTGCTTTAATCGAGCGCAAGCGCAATGCGATACGAGCTCAAAGGAGGGTTCCATGGAGCGCAAGAACGCATGGAAGGAATACGGCGACGAACAGCTGGCCCAGCTCGAGCAGGTGGCCCGCGGCTACATCGCCTTCATCAGCGAGAACAAGACCGAGCGCGAGTGCGCAGCCGCTGCCATCGCCAAGGCAGAGGAAGCGGGCTACATACCGCTCGAGGAGTGCATCGCCCAGGGCCGCGCCCTCAAGCCGGGAGACAAGGTCTGGGCCCACACCCACGGCAAGGCGCTCATGCTGGTGCATTTGGGCAGCCGCCCGCTGCAGGAGGGCCTCAACATCCTGGGCGCCCACATCGACAGCCCCCGCCTCGACCTCAAGCAGAACCCGCTCTATGAAAGCCACGACCTCGCCCTGCTCGACACCCACTACTACGGCGGCATCAAGAAGTACCAGTGGGTCACCCTGCCGCTTGCCCTGCACGGCGTGGTCGCCCTCAAGGACGGCAGCGTGGTGCCCGTTGTGGTGGGAGAGGATCCGGCAGACCCTGTCTTCTGCATCACGGACATCAGCGACGAGCAGAAGGAGGCGCGCAAGAGCCCTGTCAAGGCCATGGTCTGCAAGCTCCTCAAGGACAAGTACGGCATCGAGGAGGAGGACTTCCTCTCGGCCGAGATCGAGGTCGTGCCCGCAGGCCCTGCTCGCGAGCTGGGCTTCGACCGCAGCATGGTGCTCGGCTACGGCCAGGACGACCGCGTCTGCGCCTACACGAGCCTGCTCGCCCAGCTCGAGGTGGAAAGTCCCGAGCGCACCGCCGTGTGCATACTCGTCGACAAGGAGGAGATCGGCTCCGTTGGCGCCACGGGCATGGAGTCGCAGTTCTTCGAGAACACCATGGCAGAAATC
>SFLO01000220.1 GCA_004553405.1 Coriobacteriaceae bacterium | reverse complement strand
GCCGCCGCAAAGCGCATGGAGGATGCCCGCCGCGCTGCGTGGGAGGCCGACTGCGGTGCAGGCGGCTCGTGCATGCGTGAGAGGGCAGAGGCCCTGGCAGGCCTGCAGGGAGCGGACAACCCGCGCTTCTCGAGCCCGGAGACCTGGAGCTTCTCTGCCGCGCTTGCCCGCGCCAAGGCCTATTACCGCGCGCGCTACCAGCGCGAGGAGGGCGCTGCCCTGCAGGGCGACCCCAAGGAGGTGAGCCAGTCGGTAGCCCGCAAGGCCTACTACCGCTACGCCCTCGAGGAGGTCTCGAAGGGCGAGGTCTCTGAAGGCGGCGGCGGTGCAGAGCACGTCGATCTCAAGCGGCTGGCGCGCGGCGGGGACCAGGTGAGGAAGACCTTCCTCTACACAGAGAGGGTCTATCCCGTGAGCTCGGGTGAAGACGGGTCCCGCCTCCACTCGTGGGAGGGCTGCCCGGGCTATGCTGCCGGCGCGCCAGCGGGCAGGGGCTCGCTCGAGGGGCTCGAGCAGGGCCTCTACGGCGAGTGCCCCGTGTGCAGCTTTGCCATGCGGAGCCTGGGGAGGGTCGCTGTCCCCTCGACAGCGGTCGAAAGCGGCTTCGAGCACCACTACCTCGCGGTGGTCGAAGCCTCCCAAGACTACAGCGATGCCGTGAACAAGCTGCAGGAGAGCAGGTCCAAGCTCGAGGAGGCAGCCTCCTCCATGCAGGAGAGCTTCAAGGAGGGGCTCGGCTCCCTTGCCGGGGCGCGGCTCAACGTGCAGCCTCCCGGGCGCTACGGCTGCGTGGTGATAGTTGTGGCGGGGAGCGCTGTTGCGAGCATCGGAGAGTCGTTCGTCGGGCAGCACACGGAGCTCGGGACGCGCATGGCCCTGTCTGCCGCAACGCTTGCGGACGACCCCGCCGTCGATCAAGCAGAGGTGTTGCAGGGGATAGGCGAGCGCCTCATACCCCTCGAGGCCCTCACCGGCGGCATGGCCAAGACGCTCTTCGGGGCCTGGGGCAGCGCGCTTGCAGCGTATTCCAGCGGCGTGGAGGGTGTTGGCGCTGCGGTCGACAGCGTGTTGGGAAGCATCCCCCTGGTGGGGACAGAACTCTCCTCATGGGTGGGAGAGGGTTTCTCGTCTGCCGTCGAGGCGTGCAACCTGCAGCCGGCAGAGCTGCGGGCCCTCAAGCCCGTGCTCTGCCCGAGCGCCGCCGTGCTCGAGGCGGACGGAGGATCGCTGTCGCAGGGCCTGCTCAAAGCCAAGCAGGGCGCCGAGTACGCATCCCAGGTGAGCCTGGGCGACCTCAGCCAGGTGCTCGAGCTGCTCGAGTCCGTTGATGCGGGCAACCCAGACGCCTCCGGTGCCGAATCCCTCGTGCTGGCGACGCTCTCCCTGGTGGCAGGGGGGTTGGGTGTGGGCGAGAAGAGCATCGAGATCGAGCTCGACGAAGACGCCGTGCGGCGCTTTGCCCAGGCGGTGGCCCAGGTGAAGGGGGTGCTGTGAGATGCTGCTCGAGCAAAGAGAGCGTCCGCGCCGCAGGGGCAGCTCAAGTGATGCTGGCCAGATGGTCGTAGAGCTCTGCGCGGTCGTCCCCGTGATCGTCATGATTGCCGTGCTTGTGCTCGACAGCCTCGTCTACGCCGCTTCCTGCAGCGGTTTCGACCACCTGGCAGCGCAGGGTGCGCTGAGCGTGGCAGGAGCTCCTGCGGGGACGGAGTTCAGCGCGCAGCAGGCCGCCCAGGACCTACAGGCCCGTCTGCAGGAGGGGCGCGGCGAGAGGGAGCGCGTGGAGGTCGAGGCTTCAGAGCTGGGCACGCTGTGCCTGTTCACCTGCCGTCTCTCTGTGACGCCGTGGCCCTTGGCGGCGCCCGGGCAGCGCGTGTTCTCGATGAGCGTGCCCCTGGAGCTCGAGCACAGCTTCTCGTTTGCCGTGCGTCCCTATGTGATCGGGGCCCTGTGATGGGGCGCCTGCGCATCGCGGCCAGCCTGCCTGAGCGGGCGCGGGGCCTGCTGCTGCGGCAGCGCATCCTCTCCCAACCCTCCGAAGCCCTCATCGGGGAGCTGACCCGCCGCAGCTGCACCGTCGGCAGCCGGGTGGAGGTCATCAGCCCCACCGGGGAATATGAGGCGCTGGCCGTCGGCATCGCCCCCGATGCCGGTCTCATCGTCGAATTGCCGGACGGCACCCGCCGCACCGTTTCCAGCGGGGAGGTCAGCGTCCGCGGGCTGCTGGGCTACACCT
>SFLO01000219.1 GCA_004553405.1 Coriobacteriaceae bacterium | reverse complement strand
CCGGCCACGCGGAGGTCGAGGGCATACGTGCCTGGGGAGGCAGTGCCGTGCTCGCCGTCGTCGAGGAACCGGAGGAGCTGCCCGCCGAGCTGCCGCCCAAGGTGGGCGTGGTGGTGCAGACCACCCAGAGCGAGGAGCGCTACCAGCGCGTGCTTGCGGCCCTGGAGGAACGCTGCGAGGAGGTGCGCGCCTTCAAGACCATCTGCAGCGCCACCCAAATGCGCCAGCAGGCAGCTGCCGAGCTTGCCGCGGCGTCTGACGTGATGGTGGTCATCGGCGGGCGCAACAGCGGCAACACCCGCCGCCTGGTGGAGGTCTGCCAGGCCAGCTGCCCCACCTACCACGTGGAAAGCGCGGCAGAGCTGCAGCCGGAGTGGTTCGCGCCCCACAGCCGCGTGGGCGTTACTGCCGGCGCCAGCACCCCGCAGGCGCACATCGACGCGGTGACGGCCGCTTTGGAGGAGCTTGCCTGATGGCCTGGAACAAAGAGCGCATGCCGCAGCGCCCCTGCCTGGCACCCATCATCGCCATCGAGGACGAGTCCCCCGCCTGGTGCGCCGGCCTGGAGCCGGGCATGGCCCTCACGCATGTGAACGGCGTGCCCCTGCGCGACATGATCGAGTGGCAGTGGCAGTCAGACGGCTTGGAGGTGGAGATAACCACCGCGGAAGGCGACGTGGCCGTGCTCGAGCGCGAGCCGGGCGAGGATTGGGGCATCACCTTCGGCGACTGCATCTTCGACGGCATCACCACCTGCCGCAACGCCTGCAGCTTCTGCTTCATGGCCATGCTGCCCAAGGACATGCGCCCCGCCCTCACCCTGCGCGACGACGACTACCGCCTGAGCTTCATGCAGGGCAACTTCGTCACGCTCACCAACGTGACGGAAGAGGACATCGAGCGCATCGTGAGCCAGCACCTGAGCCCGCTGCACATGAGCCTGCACGCGGTGACGCCCGAGGTGCGCCGCCAGCTCATGGGCCGCAACGCAGGCCGCGGCCTGGAGGTGGCCGAGCGTCTGCTGGACGCGGGGATCGAGCTGCACACCCAGCTGGTGGTCTGCCCGGGCATCAACGACGGGCTCGAGCTCATCCGCACCCTGGGCTGGGTCGAGGCGCACCCCGGCGTGCTGAGCGTTGGCATCGTGCCCTTGGGCTACACGCGCTTCCAGGACCGCTTCTCCAGCTCGTTCAGCGACGACCCGGACGCCGCCGCCGAGCTCATCGACATGGTGCGCGAGTTCCAGGAGGACTCCCGCAACGACACCCGCGTCACCAAGTACCACGTGAGCGACGAGTTCTACCTGGCTGCGGGCTACAAGTTCCCCCCTGCGGAGTTTTACGACGGCTTTCCCCAGTACGAGGACGGCATCGGGATGATGCGCGTGTTCTTGGACGAGTGGGCCGAGCGCGAGCCCGCGCTCAAGGCAGCGGGGGAGGCCCACGAGGGCGCCCCACTCACCCTGCTCACCGGCGAGGGCTTCGCCAAGGTGCTGGGACCCCTGCTGCGCCGCAGCCTCCCCGGCGGCCAGGTGCAGCTGATCGCCGTGCACAACGAGTTCTTCGGCGGCAACGTGGACGTCGCCGGCCTGCTCACCGCCCAGGACATGGTGAAGGCGCTGCTGGACGCGCGCAGGTGCGGCGCTGCGGTACTTGCCACGGCGCATGCTGCCGGACTTAAGGATGCGCTGCGCCGGGAGAGCCTGGCGGCGGTTCTGCGGGAGGGCGTGTTCGACCGCATGGTGCTGCTGGGCCCGCCACCGGGGCGCGTCCGGGCAATTTACGATTGCGTGAGCGGGGAGGAAATCGAATGCTGAAGGGAATACTGCTCTCGGTCATCCTGCTCGCGGGCGCGTGCACGGGCAGAATGCTCTCCAACGCGCGCAGGCGCAGGTTCGAGCTGCTGGGGGAGCTGCTGGCGGCCATGCGCGTGCTGCGGCTGCGCATGCTCAACTCCATGGAGCCGCTGGGGATCCTCTTGCGCAAGTCCGATTCGCGCCTGTTCCGGGATCTGGGCAACGCGCTGCGGGAGGACTGTGGCCTAAGGGAGTGCTGGGAGGAGCTGCGATCTGCGGCTACGAAGCGCGGATGTGCGCTGGATTGTCTCACGGTGGACGATTTGCGCCTGCTGGACGGCTTCTTTCAGCGCCTGGGCTACGGCGGGGGCCTTCGGCCCAATAGCGGCACCGTTGTGGACAAAGGTCACCTTGTTGGCTGCAAAGGTCCCGGCGGCAAAGTTCAC
>SFLO01000008.1 GCA_004553405.1 Coriobacteriaceae bacterium | reverse complement strand
CGGCCATCCGTCCAATGAACAGCGCCTAGGTATTCTACGCGAAAAGCGGGCCCACCGTCTCCTTCAAATGGGCAGCCAGCTTCGGGTCCCTCATGGCAAGCGCCACGTTGGCCTCGATCCAGCTTGCAACCGTGCCGGTGTCGAAGCCCTCTGCGGGGTCGATGACATAGGCGTAGACGTTCTCTGTCTGCAGCAGCTCCACCAGGGCGTCGGTGAGCTGGATCTCTCCGCCGGCACCGGGTTCGGTGGTCTGCAGCAGCTCCATGACCTTGGGGCTCAGCAGGTAGCGGCCGAAGATCGCCAGGTGGCTGGGAGCCTCCTCGAGAGAGGGCTTCTCGACCATCTTGGTAATGCGCAGGGCGCCGTCGGGCTCCTCGACGCAGCCCACGATGCCGAAGCGGCTCACCTGGTCGTCCGGCACGGGGACCACGGCGATGACGCTCGCGTTGCCGTGTGCAGCGGAGATGGTGGCCATGGCGGGGCAGATGGTGTTGTCCGGCACGAGGACGTCGCCGAGCATGACCATGAACATGTCGTCGCCGGTCTTGGGCGCCGCCTGGAGCACGCTGTGGCCGAGGCCCAGGGGCTCCTCCTGGTACACGTAGCTCACCGGCAGCTTGCCGGCAGCCTCGACGGCGTCCGCGTAGGAGTCCTTGCCCCTCTCGCGGAGCATGGCAACCAGCTCGGGGCTGGGAGAGAACTGGCTCTCGATGCTCTTCTTGTCGTGGCTGTTGACCACCACGACCTCGTCTGCGCCGGCATCGAGCGCCTCCTCGACGATGTACTGGATGGCGGGCTTGTCGACGATGGCGAGCATCTCCTTAGGCTGGGCCTTGGTTGCCGGCAGGAAGCGGGAGCCCAGGCCGGCGGCGGGGATTACAGCTTTCACAGCAAACCTCTCTTTCCTACAGGTGGCCGACCACGAGGTCGCCCATGGCGGCGGTGCCGACGATCTTGTCTGCGGGCGTGGAGGCGTCCTTGATGTCGCCCGTGCGCCAGCCCTCGTCGAGCACCTCGGTGATGGCGCGGGTGATGTCTGCCGCAGCCTGGGGCATCCCCAGGGCGTACTGCAGCATCATGCCGCAGGACAGGATCTGGGCCAGGGGGTTGGCGATGCCCCTGCCCGCGATGTCCGGGGCAGAGCCATGGCTGGGCTCGAAGAGCGACACGCCGTCGCCCATGGACGCGCTTGCCAGCATGCCCAGCGAGCCGGTGATCTGCGCGGCCTCGTCCGAGAGGATGTCGCCGAACATGTTCTCGGTCACCACCACGTCGAACTGGCGCGGGTCGTTGACCAGCTGCATGGCCGTGTTGTCGACCAGCATGTCGATGAGCTCGACGTCTGCGTAGTCCTCGTCGTGCACGCGGTGGACGACCTCGCGCCACATGCGCGAGGTGTCGAGCACGTTGGCCTTGTCGACGCTGTGCACGCGGCTGCGGCGGGTGCGGGCGGCCTCGAAGGCCTGGCGCGCGATGCGCTCGACCTCGTACTCGCGGTACTCAAGGGTGTCCACGGCCCTCTGGCCGGGCGCGCCGCCTGTGCCGGCACCGGGCTCGTCGTAGTAGCGGTGGCGCTCGCCGAAGTAAAGGCCGCCGGTGAGCTCGCGCACGATGGCGATGTCGACGCCCTCGATGACCTCGGGGCGCAGGGTGGAGGCCCCGGCCAGCGCGCTGAAGATCTGGACCGGGCGCAGGTTGGTGTAGAGGCCCAGCTCCTTGCGGATGCGCAGCAGGCCCTGCTCGGGGCGGGGCTTGGTGCTGTCGGTGGTGTCCCACTTGGGGCCGCCCACGGCGGCGAGCAGCACGGCGTCGCTCGCGCGGGCGATGTCAAGGGTCTGGGCGGGCAGGGGGTCGCCGGCGGCGTCGATGGCGCAGCCGCCGATGAGGGCCTTCTCGAAGCTGAACTCGGCACCGTGCTTAGCGCCGACGGCCTGGAGCACCTTGATGCCCTCGGCCATGATCTCCGGGCCGATGCCGTCGCCCTCCAGGACGCAGATCTTGAACTGCTTGGTCATGGTTAGTTCCCCAGCTTCCTCTTGGTGCGCTCGATGAGGCCGCCGCACTCGATGATCTCTTGGATGAACTCGGGGAAGGGCTGGGCCTGGAAGGTCTCGCCCGTGCTCAGGTTGGTGATGACGCCCGTGTCCGCGTCGACTGCCACCCGGTCTCCCTGCTTGATGCCGTCCACAGCTGTGGGGCACTCCATGATGGGCAGGCCGATGTTGATGCTGTTGCGGTAGAAGATGCGGGCAAAGCTCTTGGCGATGACCACGCTCACGCCGGCTGCCTTGATGGAGATGGGGGCGTGCTCGCGCGAGGAGCCGCAGCCGAAGTTCTCCTCGGCAACCAGGATGTCGCCCGGCTGCACCTTGGTGACGAACTCCGGGTCGAGGTCCTCGAGGCAGTGCTTGGCGAGCTCTGCGGGCACGGTGGTGGTCAGGTGGCGGGCAGGGATGATGACGTCGGTGTCGATGTCGCGGCCGTAGCGGTGTGCGCTTCCTTCAAACTTCATGCTCGTCTCTCCCCTCTTAGTCCAGATCTTCCGGCAGGGCGATGTGGCCTGCGACGGCAGATGCGGCGGCAACGGCGGGGTTGGACAAGACGACCTCGGAGGTGGGGTCGCCCATGCGCCCGACGAAGTTGCGGTTGGTGGTTGCGATGGCGCGCTCGCCGGCGGCCAGGCAGCCCATGTGGCCGCCCAGGCAGGGGCCGCAGGTAGGTGCGGAGATGACGCAGTTGGCGTCGAGGAAGATCTCGCTCAGGCCCTCCTGGATGCACTGGCGCACCACCTGCTGGGTTGCGGGGATGACGATGCAGCGCACGTTGGGGTTGACCTTGCGGCCCTTGAGCACGGCTGCGGCCTGGCGCATGTCCTCGATGCGGCCGTTGGTGCACGAGCCGATGACGACCTGGTCGATCTTGATGTCGCGGCACTCGGCTGCCGGGCGGGTGTTGGAGGGCAGGCTGGGCAGGGCCACGGTGGGCTGGATGTCCTCGGCCGCGATCTGAATCACCTGGGCGTACTCGGCGTCCGGGTCGGAGTGGTACTCGACCCAGGGGCGCTCGGCGCGCGGCTCGACGTAGGCGCGGGTGATGTCGTCGACCTCGATGATGCCGGCCTTGCCGCCGGCCTCGATGGCCATGTTCGAGATGGTGAGGCGGCCCTCCATGCTCAGGCTGCGGATGGCGCTGCCGGTGAACTCCATGGCCTTGTAGAGGGCGCCGTCCACACCGATCATGCCGATGATGTGCAGGATGATGTCCTTGCCGGTGACGCCGGGCTGCAGCTGACCGTCGATGACGAACTTGATGCTTTCAGGGACCTTGAACCAGGCGCGGCCCGTTGCCAGGCCCACTCCAGCGTCTGTGGAGCCCACGCCGGTGGAGAAGCAGCCCAGGGCGCCGTAGGTGCAGGTGTGGCTGTCTGCGCCGATGATGAGGTCACCGGGGACGCACACGCCCTGCTCGGGGAGCAGCGCGTGCTCGACGCCCACGCAACCAACCTCCCAGTAGTGCTTGATGCCCTGCTCGCGCACGAACTTGCGCACGCGGTTGGAGAGCTCGGCGGACTTGATGTCCTTGTTGGGGGTGTAGTGGTCTGGGACCATGACGACCTTGTCGACATCCCAGACGCGGTCTGTGATCTTCTTGCACTCGTCGATGGCGATGGGAGCGGTGACGTCGTTGGACAGCACCAGGTCCAGATCGCATTCGATGAGCTGGCCGGGAACGACCTCCTCCAGGCCCGCGTGGGCCGCGAGGATCTTCTCGGCGATGTTCATGGGACGGGCCATGCTAAACCTGTGCCTCCTCGATGATCTTGCAGATCTCCTCGACGGCCATGGTGCCCAGGTCGCCCTCATGGCGCTCGCGGACAGAGACCTGCCCGTTGGCGATCTCCTGGTCACCCAAGACGAGCATGTAGGGAATCTTCTGCTGCTGGGCCTTTGCGATCTTCACGCGCATGGGCTCGTTCTGGCCGTAGATCTCCACGCGGCCGCCCACTGCCTCGAGCTTTGCCTTGAGCTCCTTGGCGGCGTCGTGATGGCGGTCTGCGATGGGGACGATGGCGCACTGGACGGGGCACAGCCACAGGGGCAGGTGGCCAGCTGTGTGCTCGATCAGGATGCCGAGGAAGCGCTCGATGGAGCCGAAGAGCGCGCGGTGCAGCATGAAGGGACGAGCCTCGGAGTTGTCCGCGGTGCGGTAGGTCATGTCAAAGCGCTCGGGCAGGTTGAAGTCGACCTGGATGGTGGAGCACTGCCAGGTGCGGCCCAGGGCGTCCTTGACCTTGATGTCGATCTTGGGGCCGTAGAAGGCGCCGTCGCCCTCGTTGATCTCATACGGCAAGCCGCGGCGGTCGAGCGCCTGGCGCAGGGCGTCCGTTGCCAGCTCCCACATGTCGTCGGTGCCGATGGACTTCTCCGGGCGGGTGGAGATCTCTGCCTCGTACTCGAAGCCGAAGGAGTTCATGATGAAGTCCGCTGTGTCCAGGATCGCGCAGACCTCATCGACGACCTGCTCGGGGGTGCAGAAGACGTGGGCGTCGTCCTGCGTGAAGCCGCGGGCGCGCATGAGGCCGTGCACCGCGCCGCTCATCTCGTGGCGGTACACCGTGCCGAACTCGAAGTAGCGCACCGGCAGGTCGCGGTAGGAGTGGATGTCGTTCTTGTAGAGAATCACATGGCCCGGGCAGTTCATGGGCTTCACACCGTACTCCTGCAGGCGGGGCTCTTCGTCAGTGCCCTCGTTAATGTTGAAGAAGTACATGTTCTCCTTGTAATAGCCGTAGTGGCCGGAGGTCTTCCAGACGTCGGACTTGTAGACGTGCGGGGTGATGACCTCCTCGTAGCCGCGGCGGTAGAGCTCCTTGCGCAGCCACTCCTGCATGAGGCGGATGACGCGGGCGCCCTTGGGAAGGTACAGGGGCAGGCCAACGCCGGCTGCCTCGTCCATCATATAGATGCCCAGCTCGCGGCCCAGCTTGCGGTGATCGCGCTTCTCGGCCTCCTCCAGGCGGGTCAGGTAGGCCTTGAGGTCCTTCTTGTTGAACCAGGCGGTGCCGTAGATGCGCTGCAGCTGCTCGCGCTCGGCGTCGCCCTTCCAGTAGGCGCCGGAGACCTTCATCAGCTTGAAGCCCTTGGCGTCGATCTTGCCGGCGCTGGGGATGTGGGGGCCGCTGCACAGGTCGACGAAGCTACCGTGGCGGTAGATGGTGATGGTGGTGTCGTCCTCGAAGTCGTCGATGTGCTCGAGCTTGAGGCGCTGGTCGGCGAAGATCTCCCTGGCCTGCTCGCGGGTGACCACCTCGCGGACGAAGGGCTCGTCCTGCTTGATGATCTCTGCCATCTTGGCCTCGATGGCCTCGAAGTCCTCGTTGCTCACCGTGCGGGAAAGCGCGAAGTCATAGAAGAAGCCGTCCTCGGTCTGGGGGCCAAAGCCGATCTGCGCACCGGGGAAGAGCAGCTGCACGGCCTCTGCCATGATGTGCGCGCAGCTGTGGCGCATGATGTCGAGGCCCTCGGGGGAGCGGCTGGTGATGATCTCGATGGTGTCGCCCTCGCTCACGGGGGCGCTGAGGTCGGCGAGCTCGCCGTTGATCTTGCCGGCGAGGGACGCCTTGGCAAGGCCGGAGCCGATGGAGGCCGCCACGTCTGCCAGGCAGGCGCCCTGCTCGAGCTCTTTGACGGAACCGTCGGGGAGGTTGACGCTGATGGTGCTCATACTGCGATCCTTTCTGCCCAGGCTCGGAAACAAACCGAGTGGGACTTACCGTGAAAGCGGCTCGGGAACAGACCGAGTCGCCGTGTGTGAAGACATGCCGCGCAATCGGCATAGCCCATGAGTATAACCCTATCGCAGCAGAAAAAAGCAGCGATGCCCCAAGGGCACCGCTGCAAGCTGCTACGCCGCGACGTGCGGGCGGGGCGCGCCCCCCGGGCTACAAGCCCAGGAAGCAGCCCTTGACCTCGCCTGCCACGGTGATGGATCCGCTGGCGACCACATCCTCTTTGGCCAGCGCCGCCAGGGCGTCGGCTATGCAGGGGATGACGCGCAGCTCGGCGGCAGGGTTGGCCTGCGCCACCAGGCTGGCAAGCTCGGTAGCCGGCACGGAGCGCGGGCTGCGCGATGCCGTGCAGACGATGCGCTCGAACAGCGGCGCCAGGGCGCCCACCACGCCGGCGACGTCCTTGTCTGCCAGCACCCCGATGAGCAGGGTGGGCCGCTCCTCCCTGCGCGGGAAGCGCCTCTCAACTTCCGCTGCCAGCACCTGGGCGCTCTGCGGGTTGTGAGCAGCGTCGATGAGCAGCAGCGGCTCGCGTCGCAGGGTCTCGAAGCGCCCGGGGATCTGCAGGCCCTGCAGCGCAGCGCGGGCGTCCTCCAGCGCGATGGGCCCCGCAAGCTGCTGTGCGGCGGCGAGGGCCACCGCGGCGTTGCCCCTCTGGTAGCCGGGCATGTGCAAGAGCGCCCCTGCAAGCAGCTCGCCTGCCTGCGGGTCGACCTCCACCGCCCGTGCCCCCACCGCGCGTACGCGCTCGTCGAAGACAGGGCGCGCGGCCAAGCCGGGGGCGAGCACGGCCGTGCAGCCCGGCTTGATGATGGCCGCCTTCTCTGCCGCGATGGCCTCGAGGGTATCGCCGAGTATGTGGGTGTGGTCCAGCGCTATGCCGGTGATGACGGCTACCTGCGGCGTGCACACGCTCGTGGCGTCCCAGCGCCCTCCCAGGCCGCATTCGAGCACGGCTGCCTCCACGCCCTCCTGGGCGAACAGCCACAGGGCGCCTGCCGTGAGCAGCTCGAACTCCGTGGCCTCGATGCTGCAGGCCGCAGCCGCCCCCAGGGCCGCCTCGACGGCGCTGGCAAACTGCCCGTCGCTCACCACGCGGCCGTCGATCTCCATGCGCTCGGGGTAGCGCACCAGCTCCGGGCTGGTGTAGAGCGCCGTCTTGATGCCCTGCGAGCGCAGGAGGGCTGCCGTCATGCGGCTCGTGCTCGACTTGCCGTTGGTGCCCGCCACCTGCACGCAGCGGTAGGCCCCCTGGGGGTCGCCCAGGGCTGCGCACATCCTCTCGATGGGCCCCAGGCCGGGGTTGATCCCAAACTTGAGAGCCCCCTGCAGGGCTTCGAGCGCCTCTCGGTACTCCATCTCTCCTCCTCGCTCGCAGCTGCCATGCCGCCATCATACAAAAGCGCGGCCCGGGAAGGCTCCCGAGCCGCGCAGCTGCCGCGCTGTGCGCGCCGCTAGACCATCAGCTTGTAGACGGCCTCGTTGAAAGCCTCGAGGTCCTCGATCTGGAAGCCCTCGGCCATGAGCGCCTGGTCGTGCAGGATGAGGGTGTATGCCGCGACGGTGTCCGTGTCGCCGTCCTCGTAGGCCTTCTGCAGGGCCTTGATGACGGGATGGCCCATGTTCAGCTCGAGCACGTGCTCTGCGCTGGGGACCTCGTCGTCGTGCTGCGGCAGCGACTTGAAGTACTTCTCCATGGCCAGGGAGACCATACCGCCTGCGGTGATGCAGGATGCGGAGTCCATGGGCATGGTGCTGGCGACGACCTTGGTCACCTTGTCGCCCAGGCTGGCGGCCATGTCGGCGAAGAGCTCGGCGTTCTCTTCGGAGACCTTCTCGTGGGCGGCCTTCTCCTCCTCGGTCTCGAGGTCGAGCTCGGCGGTGCCCACGTTGACGAGCTGCTTGCCGTCGAAGACGCCCATCGACATCAGGCAGAACTCGTCGACGTCATGGGTGCACAGCAAGACGTCGAAGCCCTTGTCGACCACGCCCTTGACGGTGGGGGTGCTGTTGAGGCGCTCGACGGTGTCACCCGTGGCGAAGTAGATCTTGTCCTGCTCCTCCTGGGCGGCGGCGCAGTACTCGCCCAGCGTCACCATCTTGCCCTCCATGGCAGAGGGGAACATCAGCAGGTCCGAGAGGATGGAGGAGGTGCCACCATAGGTGCTGTAGATGGAGAACTTGAAGTTGGGTCCGTAGTACTTGTAGATCTCCTCGTACTTCTCGCGGTCGTCTTCGAGCATGCGCGCCAGCTCGGCCTTGATCTTCTTCTCGATGCGGCGCTGGATGGTGGAGAGCTCCTTGCTCTGCTGCAGCATCTCGCGCGAGATGTTGAGGCTGAGGTCCGGGGAGTCGACGATGCCGCGGACGAAGCCGAAGTAGTCCGGGAGCAGCTCCTCGCACTTGTCCATGATCATGACGTTGGAGCTGTAGAGGGTGAGACCCTTCTTGAAGCTGCGGCTGAGCATCTCGCGCGGAGCCACGGCGGGGATGAAGAGCAGGGCGTCGTAGCTGATGGTGCCCTCGGCGTGAATGGAGATGACGGCTGCGGGGTCGGTGTCGTCATGGAAGGTGGCCTTGTAGAACTCGTTGTACTCCTCGTCGGAGACATCGGCCTTCTTCTTGGTCCAGATGGGCACCATGGAGTTGACGGTACGCACCTCGTCTTCCTCGCGGTACTCCTGCTTCCAGTCCTCGGGAGCGTCTTCGGGGCGCTCGACGGGGAAGGATGTGGTGAACTTCATCATGATGGGGTAGCGCACGTAGTCGCTGTAGCGCTTGACCAGGTCCTGCAGGGCATAGGTGTTGAGGAACTGGCTGTAGTTGAACTCGTCGCTATCCTCGCGCAGGGTGAGGGTGATGGTGGTGCCGCGGCCCTCGCGCTCGCCCTGGCCGATGCTGTAGCCCTCGAGGCCCTCGCTCTCCCAGGTGTAGGCGGTGTCAGAACCGTAGGGCTTGGTGACGACCTTGACGTGGTCTGCAACCATGAAGGCGGAGTAGAAGCCCACGCCGAACTGGCCGATGATGTCGATCTCGTCGGACTCCTTGGCGTCCTCGCCCTCCTTGAACTCCAGCGAGCCGGAATGAGCGATGGTGCCGAGGTTGGCCTCGAGGGCCTCCTCGTCCATGCCGATGCCGTTGTCGCTGATGGTGATGGTGCGGGCGTCCTTGTCGCAGCTGACGTTGATGTAGAGCTCAGAGCGCACGACGCTGCCGTCGCCGGCCTTGAGCGACTCGAGGTACACCTTGTCGAGGGCGTCGGAGGCGTTGGAGATCAGCTCGCGGAGGAAGATCTCCTTGTTGGTGTAGATGGAGTTGATCATCAAGTCCAGCAGGCGCTTGGACTCGGTCTTGAACTTGCGCATTGCGATCCTCCCTTGTGGACACGCGTTTCGTGAACCTGTTGGAGAGGATTCTAGGTATTGGGCTGCACAAGGCCCGCTTATGTCACAGACGCGTTACCAAGGATGTTGAGTCGTTGATTATCAGATTATCTCGCTGGCAGCCTGCTGGGCCTGCTGCTCCAACTGTTCTTGCAAGGCCCTGCGCACCTCGAGCTCCCGCTGGGCGGTCTCAACGGCCGGGCCGCCCACGAAGGGCGTCCAGATGGTGGTGTAGGCGAGCTTGCTGGCATGGTGGAGGTCGGGGCGGAAGTACGGGCAGGGCTTGGCCCCCTCGTCTTCGAGCCAGCCGATGACGGGCATACTCAGCAGGCTCGAGGCATCGGCGAGCTTTTCGCCGTTGGAGTAGAAGCGCACGCGGGTGTTGCCCCAGGGGTCGCTATCCTCGGCCAGGAGGTAGCGCTCGATGTCGACGAAGTCAACGTTGTGGTTCGCCTGGGCAAAGGAGCGCAGCTGTTCGTTGTAGAGGTCGATGCGCCGCCAGCTGATGCAGCTGGTGCCGTACGAGCCCTCCCTGAGGTACTCGGCAGGCGTCTTGAAGGCAGATACGAGGAGGATGCGGGCTTGGGGCAGGCGGCGCTGGAGGCCGGCGACATAGCTCTTGAGCGCCTCGAAGCTCTCCCTCACCGCCTGGGCGTCGCTGCGGAAGTCCGGGTGGGTGGGGTAATAGCGCAGGTCGTTGATGCCGTGGATCGCGACCACGCTGGGCTTCTTCGAGGCGACCAGGTCCAGGTAGGCATCGCTCGTCCACAGCTTGATGCCGCTGCCGCCGATGCCGTAGTTGTAGACCATGGCGGGGTCGAAGCCGTACTCGTGCTCGAGGTCTGCCGCGGCGCTCGCCCACTTAGAGAAGTACGACGAGCCGAAGAAGGCGATGCCGCCCTCGGGGCTGCCTGCATAGCGATCCCAGAGCACGTCGAGGCTCTTGGTGAGGGGGTAGCCGCTGGCGTAGGTGCCCGCGAGCTTCTTCCCGCAGGAGCACACGTAGCGGTAGCGGGCTGGCGAGCTCGAGGTTGCGAGGCTCGCGAGGTTGGCGCTGATGGGAACCTTCAGCTTCTTGTGGACGTGCTGCTTCTTCTTCGCCTTCTTCGTGGCGGCTTTCTTCTTCGCCGCCTTCTTCTTGGCAGCGGCGCCCTTCTTGGCCGCAGCGCTCTTCGCGACGGCTTTGGCAGACGCAGAGGAGCCCTGGGAGGGGGCCGCAAGCGCGCTGGCGCACGGCCCTAGGCAGGTGCCGGCGGCGAGCACGGCGCTGCAGAGCACCCTCAGGGCGCGCTGGCGCAGCTTCAAGCTATTCCGCTCTTGCACGACACAACCTCCAAGGGGCCTCTGTCCCCGATTCGACTCAGCTGTTGAAAACCGTTCAAGGATAGCAGCATCTGCTGAGCTCGGGCATTAAGAGGGCCTTATTTCGCTGTGCGCGGTGTGTGGCGCCGCCTACTCGCAACCCTCGAACTGCGAGTTGTAGAGCTCCGCATAGAAGCCGCCCTTGGCAAGGAGCTCCTCGTGGGTGCCCTGCTCCGCCACGTCGCCGTCGCGCATGACCAAGATGAGGTCGGCGTTTCTGATGGTGCTCAGCCTGTGGGCGATGACAAAGCTGGTGCGCCCCTCCATGAGCCTGTCCATCGCCTCCTGGACGCGCTCCTCCGTGCGCGTGTCGACGCTCGAGGTAGCCTCGTCCAAGATGAGCATGGGGCGGTTTGCCAGGATGGCGCGGGCGATGGTCAGCAGCTGGCGCTGGCCCTGGCTCACGTTGCTCGAGTCCTCGTTGATCACGTAGTCGTAGCCGCCCGGCAGCGTGCGGATGAAGTGGTCGGCACAGCCGGCGCGGGCCGCCTCCTCCACTTCCTCGTCTGTGGCGTCGAGCCTGCCGTAGCGGATGTTCTCGCGTATGGTCTCGCCAAAGAGCCAGGTGTCCTGCAGCACCATGCCGAACATCTCGCGCGCCTGGGGGCGGGCGATGGTGCGCAGGTCGCGCCCGTCGACCCTGATGCAGCCGCTGCTCACGTCGTAGAAGCGCATGAGCAGCTTGACCATGGTGGTCTTGCCGGCGCCGGTGGGGCCCACCAGGGCGACGGTCTGACCCGGCTCGACCCGGGCGCTGAAGCCGCGGATGACCTCGCTGCCGGGCGCGTAGCCAAACGAGACCTCCTCGAAGGAGACCGCGCCGCGCAGCTCGCCGAGGTTCACAGGCGGCTGGCCCTCGGCGAGCTCGTCGGCTTCCTCGTCCTCGCTCAAGAACTCGAAGACGCGCTCGGCCGCGGCGGCCATCTGCTGGAGTTGCGCGCCCACCTGGCTCATCTGGCTCAGGGGCTGGGTGAAGTTCTTGACGTACTGGATGAAGGCCTGGATGTCGCCCACGGTGATGGCACCCTGCACGGCAAGCCAACCGCCCATGAGGGCGACGGCCACATAGCCCAGGTTGCCCACGAAGTCCATCACGGGCTTCATGAGGCCGCCGGCGAACTGGCTCTTCCAGCCGGCTTCGTAGAGGCGCCGGTTGGCGTCTGCAAAGCTGTCCAGCGTGCGCTGCTCGGCGTTGAAGGCCTTGATGATGCCCTGGCCGGCAAAGCTCTCCTCGATGATGCCGTTGACCTCGCCGAGCACCTCCTGCTGGGCGAAGAAATACTTCTGCGAGCGCTTGACGATGAGCATGACCAGCGCCAGCGAGACGGGGATGATGAGCAGGGCCACAAGCGTCATGAGCGGACTGATGAGCAGCATCATGACCAGGACGCCCGCCACCGTGGTGATGCCGGTGACCAGCTGCACCACGCTCTGCGCGAGCGTCTGGCCCATGGTATCGACGTCGTTGGTGATGCGCGAGAGCGTGTCTCCCGTCGAGTTGCGCTCGAAGTAGCCAAAGGGCATACGGTCGATCTTGAGGTTGATGTCCTCGCGCAGCTTGTAGCACAGGCGCTGGACCATGCCCGTCATGAGCCAGCTCTGCACGAAGCTGCACAGCGTGCTCAGCAGGTAGAGGGAAAGCGTTGCCAGCAGGATGCGCGCCACGGCGTCGAAATCGATGCCGCCGGTGCCCTGCATGGCGGCCAGGGCGCCCTCGAAGACCTCCGTGGTGGCGGTGGATAGCACCTTGGGGCCCACGATGTTGAAGACCGTGCCGCCAACGGCGAAGACGAAGATGGCCAGCAGCGCGAGCTTGTGCGGGGCGAGCAGGCCGAGCACGCGCCTCATCGTCCCCTTGAAGTCCTTGGCCTTCTCCTTCGAGAAGCGCGGCCCGTGGGGCCCGTGGGGCGGGCGGCGGCGCGGTGCGGTGGAATGCGGGCTGCTCATCGCGCACCTCCCTTCTCCAGCTCGGCTGGGCTCAGCTGGCTCAGCGCTATCTGGCGGTACGCCGGGCATGCATCCATGAGCTCGTCATGGGT
>SFLO01000218.1 GCA_004553405.1 Coriobacteriaceae bacterium | reverse complement strand
CGTCACGCGAGGGGACAGGCCCCGCGTCACGCGAGGGGACAGGCCCCGCGTCACGCGAGGGGACAGGCCCCGCGTCACGCGAGGGGACAGGCCCCGCGTTGGGCCGAAGAGAAGGCCCGGAAGCGGCTGCTCCCGGGCCTGCATGCGATGCGATGTGCGGGGCCTGTCCCCTAGCGGACGGCCTCGCGGCAGCCGCGCTCGATCTGGAGGCTGAGCATGGCGCCGGTGTCGTAGGCGACGCTGCCGGCTTCGTCGTAGTCGCAGGCGATGTTGAAGCCCACGAGCCTGCGCCCGCCCTCCTCGCGCTGCCAGATATACATGACGATCATATCGTCGGTCTCGCGCGTCTCGACATAGCGATCGTCGGTCAGCTGCATCGTGCCCGCGGAGATGAACAGCGTGTCCTTCACGCAGATCGTGTTGGTGGGGATGGCTCCCTTGAACGCGATGTCACCGCCCGGAACGCGCCCGCTCATCTCGGCCGCAATCGCCGCGCCGGCGCACTGCCCCTGGACGGCGGCGTTCTTCCAGATACCCACGATGCGCTTCTCGCCGCTGATCAGCTCGAGCGCCTGCGCCACATCGCCGGCGGCGTACACGTCCGGGTCGCTCGAGCGCATGTGCTCGTCGACCAGGATCGCGCGGTCCATCTCGAGCGCCCCTTCCTCCAGAAACTCCAGGTTGGAGCGCATGCCGTGCGCGACGGCGATCGCGTCGAAGGTGTCGGAATCGCCGTTGGAGAAGGTGATGCGGTACTGCTTGCCGTCGATGCCGGGGCCCTCGACCACCTCGAGCTCCTTGGCGGTCATCCCCAGGCGCAGCTCGACGCCGTAGGAGCGCAGGCCCCGCTCGAAGCGCTCGGCGGCTTCGGGCAGCGCGTTGAAGTCGAGGACGTGCGGGTTCATCCCCACCAGCGTGGCCTGCTTGCCGCAGTTGAGGCAGGACTCCAGGGTCTTGAGCGCGACCATGGAGGCACCGCTCATCAGCACCTTGCGGCAGCGCTCGTCTTCGAGCACGTCCTTCAGGCGCTGGGCGTCGTCCATCGTGCGCAGTCCCATGGGCTCGAAGCCCTCGGCCTTGGGAAAGCCCACCGGCACGGGGTGCGAGCCGCTGGCTATGACGCACTTGGAGTAGGGGAACTCGCCCTGCGGGGTGCACACGAGGTGCGCCTTGGTGTCGAGCTTGGTGACGGGACAGGCCTCGTGCACGTTCGCGCCGAGCTCCGCCAGCTCCTCGGCCGTCCAGGGGAAGCACTGCTCGCGCGTTTTCTCGCCGCCGGCGTAGTACGAGGTGAGGATGGGGCTGTAGGGCAGGCCCTCGATGTTCGAGAACACGTCGACGGGGCCGGTGTAGCCGCCGTTGCGCAGGCCGATGAGGGCGTTGACGCCGGCGGTGCCGTAGCCGATGACGGCGACGGGTGCCTGGACGGCGGTTTCTGCGTTGGTCATGCTCGCACTCCTCTCTTAGGCGAAGACCTGGGCCAGCCAGGCTCCGTACTCGCCGCTCCACATGCTGTTGAGCTGGCCGAACACGAGGTCCCAGTCGAACTGGTTCTCGAAGACCAGCTCCGTGTAGTGCTTGTTCTCGAGCGGACGCGGCTGCTGCATGAGGCGGAAGGCGTAGGTGTAGGTGCAGGTGGGGCACATGGTGACGACGGTGCTGCCGTCTTGTGCGAACGAGAGCTTCTCGTCGCTTTGCTGGGCCTGGCGGTTGGGGTTGAAGGAGCTCACCGCGCCGCCGGCGCCGCAGCAGCCGCGGAAGACGGTGGGCGTCTCGACGTCGATGCCGAGCAGGCGGCAGGTTTCCTCGAGGTAGGAGCCGTCGCGGTCCTGGCAGGACTTGGAGAGCGTGAGCGGCGTTTCGGGCAGGGGACGCTTGGGGGTGAAGCCGTGGCCGACGAGGAAGGAGGACAGGCTCTCGACCGCGATGCCGTCGACGCCGTTGCGGGCGAGGGTCTTGCGCATGGCGTTGGCGCAGCCGGGGCAGACGCAGACGACGGTCTTGGCGCCGGAGGACTGCAGCTCGGCGGAGATGCGGTCGCAGAGGGCCTCGGCGCGGTCGAAGAAGCCGGCGCTCTTGAGGGGCGAGCCGCAGCAGTGGTCGATCATCGTGGTCTTTCCGCCGAGGTCTTCGAGGGTGGAGAAGATCTCGCGCGTGAGCTCGGGGCCGTAGGCGGCCAGCGCGCAGCCGGGGAAGAAGGCGAGCTCGCAGTCTGCGGCGGCGTCGTGCTCGGCGGTGGGGATGTGGCGGGTG
>SFLO01000217.1 GCA_004553405.1 Coriobacteriaceae bacterium | reverse complement strand
GATGCGCGAGCCGATGGTGTCGAGTTCGCTGGCGGCCTTTGCCGCAAGAGCGGTGTTCTCCTGCTGGATCTCGTTCGACATGATTACTCCCTCCATGTGCGGATATTCTCCCATTGTAAGCAGCTGCTCCCCGCTGTGCTCCCTCGGGGTCACCTTCCCGACACTATCGTCACAATTCCGTAATGCCCCGCCCGCGGATCCGCGGGGCCTGTCCCCACGCGCGTCGCCGCCAACAGCGCCCTCTGCGGGGCCTGTCCCCACGTGCGCCGCCGTCTGCAGCTGCGGGGCCTGTCCCCTCGCACGTCATCGCTGCCGATGTGGGCCTGTCCCCTCATGTGACAGCGCTGGCGGCCGCAGATGCGGGGCCTGTCCCCAGGTGTGACATCGCTGGTGGGTGTGGAGGGAGGGGGCAGACGATAGTCTGGGAGGATTGGTACGAGCGGAATCTGGGCGGAATCTGGATGAGATCTGAGCCGAATCTGGATTTGGGGATTCGGCTCAGAAAAAAACTTTGAGTGCTTTGAGGCTAGAGGGCTGTGGCTGAGATGACGCCGTCTTCGCCAACGCTGTCGAGGCGCATGTGGACAAGCTCGCCGAGCGGGAGATCGTCAGAGAAGCGCAGCTCGTGGAAGCTCTCGGATGTGCCGCGGCCGGGGCGCTCGACCACGGTGGTCTCAACGCAACCCAGGCGAGAGCGGGCGTCTTCGAGGGAGAGCTGGCGGCCAAGCTCGCCCAAGCGAGCGGCGCGTTCGGCGATCAGCTGCGGTGGCACTTGGTCGGCTCTCTGCGCAGCCGGCGTTCCAGGGCGCTTCGAGTAGGGGAAGACATGCAGCTTCATGAAGCCGCAGGCACGCACCATCTCGCAGGTGGCCTCGAAGTCCTCGTCTGTCTCGCCGGGAAAGCCCGCGATGACGTCGGTGCTCAGCGCTATTCCGGGAACGCGGTGGCGCAGCTCTTGCGCAAGCTCGAGGAACTCCTCTGCGCTGTAGCGGCGGTCCATCTCGCGCAGGACCTTCGAGCTGCCGGACTGCATCACGAGGTGGAGGTGGCGGCACAGGCGCCCTTCGCTAGCGGCCATGAGCTCCATGAGGGGCCGCGTGACGCTTTGCGGCTCAATGCTCGGGATGCGGATGCGGCCCACGCTCGTCTTCTCCAGCAGCAGTGCGATGAGTCCGGCAAGGTCCATGCCCTCCCAGCGGTACGCGCCGGTATCGATGCCCACGAGCACGAGCTCGCGGGCGCCTGCCTCGACGAGCTCGCTCGCCTGGCGGAGCACCTCGCGGGGATCCTCGCTGCGGGCGGGGCCGCGGGCCGTGTGCACGATGCAGAAGGTGCAGGCATTGTCGCAGCCGTCTTGCACCTTGATGCCGCTGCGCGTGCGGAAACCCTCGCCATACGGCACCAGGGTGCGGGGCCTGTCCCCACGCGCGCCGCCGTCAACAGCGCCCTCTGCGGGGCCTGTCCCCACGCGCGCCGCCGTCTGCAGCTGCGGGGCCTGTCCCCTCGTAGGCTGCGATTCCGCGCCCTCTGCGGGGCCTGTCCCCACGCGCGCCGCTGTCTGCAGCTGCGGGGCCTGTCCCCACGCGGTACGCTCCTTGCGGGGCCTGTCCCCACGCGCGCCGCCGCTTGCAGCTGCGAGGCCTGTCCCCTCGCAGCCCTCCCCGCACGACAGCAGGGCCAGCGCACGCGCGGCAACCTGCGCCTTGTCGGGCTCGCAGCAGACGCGGGGGTCGAGCGCCTCGTAGTCCGCCGCCGCGACGTTGACGGCGCAGCCGGTGACGAGCACGGGGCCGCCCTGCCGCTTGAGGGCCTGGCGGATCGCCTTGCGGTTCTTGTGGTCGGCCTCGCCGGTGACGGTGCAGGTGTTGAGCAGCGCGATCTGCGCCTCCTCCAGCGGCGCCTGCTCCCAGCCGGCGGCAAGCAGCTGGGCGGCGATCGCATCGGACTCGACGCGGTTCACGCGGCAGCCGTGGGTGGTGATGTGAAAGCGTGTGGGGGTCATGATGCTCCTCGGCAGTGCGGTGGCCGGTATGCGGCCCAAACAAGAGGACCCGGCGCCGGCCCTAGAGCCGTGCCGGGTCCGCATTCCGTGCGATCTAGCGGGCTACTCGGTGTCTTCCCCGAAGTACTGCGCGCCCAGGCCGCCCAGGCCGTACATGCACAGCGCGGTGGCGACGGTGCCGGCGGTCTCCGTGCGCAGTATGAGGCTGCCGAGCGTGACGACCTTGACGTGGTCTGCAACCATGAAGGCGGAG
>SFLO01000007.1 GCA_004553405.1 Coriobacteriaceae bacterium | reverse complement strand
ACTATGCTGCGAGCAACGCCAACGTGCACCGCGGCATGCACTACCTCGCGCACGCTTCGACTGCCGCCCTCGAGGCGGCCCGCAGGCGCGTTGCGGGCTTTGTTGGGCTGGACGACCCGTCATGCGTGGCATTCACGCGCGGCAGCACCGACGGACTCAACATGGTGGCCCGCGGCCTTGAGCACCTGCTGCGCCCCGGCGACCGCGTTGTCGTCTCCGTCATGGAGCACCACTCGAACTTCGTCCCCTGGCAGCAGGCGTGTCTTCGCTGCGGCGCGCAGCTGTGCGTCGTTGGGATCGACGAGCGCGGAGAGCTGGACGTGGGGGAGTACGCGCGTGTGCTGGAAGGTGGCCCCACCAGCCAGATGACGGAGCTGCCCGCAGGCTTGCGGACCGGCCCGGTGCGCATCGTCGCGATGACGGGCTGCTCCAACGTGCTCGGCACCGTCAACCCCGTGCGGCGGCTGGCAGCCATGGCGCACGCGGCAGGGGCGCTCTTCGTGCTCGACGGCGCGCAGCTCATGCGCCACGGCGCAGTGAGCGTGCCCGAGCTGGGCTGCGACTACCTGGCGTTTTCCGGACACAAGATGATGGCGGGGACGGGCATAGGAGCGCTGTGCGGCACGCGCGAGGCCCTGGAGCTGCTGGAGCCGCGCGACTACGGCGGCGAGATGGTGGGCACCGTGAGCGCTGCCGCTACAAGTTGGGAGGAGTTGCCGCTGCGCCTTGAGGCGGGTACGCCAAACTACGTGGGCGCCGTCGCTCTGGCCGCCGCTTGCGACTACATAGAGGGCTTGGGACGGCAAGATGTCGCAGAGCGAGAGGATGCGTTGGTGGCGCATGCAGAGACGGCGTTGGCGCAGGTCGATGGGCTTCATGTCGTCGGTTCGCCCCAGCGCCGCTCAGGTCTGGTCTCCTTCACGGTCGACGGGGTGCATCCGCTCGACCTCTGCACATTGGCAGACACCCGCGGCGTTGCGTTGCGCAGCGGCCACAACTGTGCCCAGCCCCTGCTGGTGCAGCTGGGGGTCACGAGTGTGGCCCGCCTGAGCCCGGCCTTCTACAACACGTTCGAGGAGATTGACTATGCCGCTCAGCAGATCGCCCTTGCCAGCGCCATGCTGCAGGGGGTCGCACGACGATAGCCGCGTGCGGGCCTCGTCTTCCTCGACACACGCAATCCGATGCACCCTCACAGGGGTGTGGCGCACAGCCAATAGGCTTGGCTCAGGGGGCGGCGGCTCTCTCCCTAATGCCGCCCACTAGACGGCGGGAGCCTTTGCGCCTAGGACAACAACTACAAGCGAATGCCCGTGCTCTGCCACAAGGCCGGTTGAGGTCCGAAACAACAACCACAAGGCCGGTTTGGGGCCCGCTCCCCGTGCCCGGCCCCGCCCCCGTGCCCGGCCCGCGGGGGCGGCTCGTGTCGCGCGGGGCGGCGATGAGCTGCGCTCATGTGCGCGTGCTATACTCTGCGGATACATGCACGCAGGGCGAATGAAGCTCAAACGCACACGAAACGAGGCTCTACCGTGCCAGGTCCGCTCATTTTGGACCGCTATCGCCCGCTGGGGACCGCCGGCTCGGGTGGCAGCGGCACCGTTCAGATATGCTGGGACACCCGCATCCAAAGGCGGGTCGCCATCAAGCGCATCCCCATCCCAGAAAGCTCCCCAGACGGCAGCATCCCCGGCCTTGCAGAGGCGCGCACCGGCGCCATGCTCAAGCACCCCAACATCGTGAGCGTCATCGACTTCGAGACCAGCGGCCAGGAGGCCTTCCTCATCATGGAGGCCATCGAGGGCCCGTCCGTCGCCAAGCTCATCGACGGCACGCACCGCGGCGAGATGGACCTTGACGTGGTGGCGGCGGTGGTCGAGGCGGTGGGCGAGGCCCTCGACTTCGCCCACGAGAACGCCGTCTTGCATCTCGATATCAAGCCCGACAACATCCTCATCGACCGTTCTGGCACCGTGAAGGTGACCGACTTCGGCATCAGCGAGCTCAGCTGCAGCCAGGGCTTTGGCAGCGCGAGCGGCGGCACCATCGGCTACATGCCGCCCGAGCGGATGAACGGCGATGACCTCGACCAGCGCACGGACGGCTTTGCGCTGGCGGTGGTCGCCTACGAGATGCTCACCGGGCGCAACCCCTACAACGCGCGCGACCTGGCGGGCAGCCTGCGCCTCATGCAGGGGCCTGCCCCCGAGCCCGTCTCGCGCATGCGCCGCGACACCTTGCCGGAACTCGACGAGGTCCTCGCCTGCGCCATGGACCCAGAACCTGGCGAGCGCTTCGAGACCGTGCTCGAGATGGTGGACGAGCTGGTCCCCCTGCTGGGCAGCCCCGAAGCCGGCCGCCAGCACCTGCGCGCCCTGATGGAGGACGACGAGGCGGGCGAGGCCGACGAAGAGCCCCGCCTGCGCCACGACGACCTCTGGGGCAGGCTGTCACCGCGCTTTCGCAGCGTTGCGGGGCGCGTCTGCTGCGCGATCTTGTGCTGGTGGACCGCCGCCTTGGGCCTGGAGATCATGAACCTGCTCTCGACCGGCGGCTCGATGCTGCTGGCGCTCGCCCCGGCTGTCGCCGGAGCCGTGCTGCCCGGGGTGGGGGCCCTCGCCGCCGTGGCCTTCCTGGGGGCGGGTATCGTCGTTAACGCGGCCTATCCCCCTTGGCTCGGCATCGCGCTCATCGCCCTCGCCGTGCTGTGGTGGGGCGTTGCCGGCCGCGAGCGCACCGCCGCTGCCAACGCCGTCTTGGCGGCATCGCCCCTGGGGCTTGCTTGGGCCACGCCGCTGGTGCCTCTGCTGGCGGGCTTCACCCTGAGGCCCGCGCCCGCTGCCGCCACCGCGCTGCTTCAGGGTGGCGTGGTGCTCGCGCTCAGCGGGGTCACGGGCACGGCGAGCATGTTGCACTGCGGCTTGGCCTTCTCGAGTGCCGCAGCCGCGCCCGCTGCCCTGCAGGCCATGCTCACCGACCCCGCCACCTGGATCAGCTGGTTAAGTTGGATATTGGTTGCAGTTTTGGTGTCCGCCCTGTGCTCGACCGAATCGCGAGTATTATCAATCGTTGGCATAGTTGCAGGTTGCGCGCTGCTTCTTGCAGCCCAGATCCTCGCGGTCTTCTTGGCCGCGGGTGCCTGGGCACCGCCCGCTCTGCCCTGGTGCGCGTCCATCGGGGTATGCGGCTTTGCCGCCTTGGTGCTGGGCTTTGCCGGCGCGCCCTACAGGTACAAGGAAGAGGAGTGAGATGGGACTGTTCTCCCGCTTCGAGGACAAGGCAGAAGACGTCATCGAGGGCGCCGGCCGCGGCGGCATCGAGCCCGTCAAGCTGGCCAAGCGCGCTGCCAAGGAAATGCAGCGCGAGAAGATGATCGGCGTGGGCCACGAGTACGCGCCCACCCTCTTCAACGTGCTGGTGAGCCCCGAAGACGACCGCAAGATGGGCGGCTACTACCCTTCCATCGCCGGCGAGATCGAGACCTACCTCGTCTCCAAGGCCTCCCAGGGCAACCTCATCTTCGACTGCCCCCCGCTGGTGCGCTTCATCGTCGACGAGGGCCTGCGCAAGGGCAAGTTCGACATCATCGCAGAGAACGTCTCACCCGCCATCATCGAGGAGCTGCGCCAGGAGGAGATGGAGCACTACGGCCTCGACAGCCGCATCGACGTCAACCCCGCCCTGCGCCACTCCACCAGCCCCGCGCCCGACGACCAAGGCGAGTCCGAGCTGCCCTTCGAGGCAGCCGAGTTCGACCCCTTCCTCCCGGCGGACATGCAGTCTGCCCACTACATCCCCGAAGACGCCCTCCAGCAGGCCGCCGAGCCCGAAGAGGAGCCCGAGCCAGAGCCCGAGCCCGCTTCGCAGGACGCCGAGGCCACGGTCCTCTTCTCGCACGCCACCGTGCCCAGCGGGTCGCGCGTGTGCCTCTACGACTACGAAACAGACCGCCGCTACCCGCTCAAGGGCGTGCTCGTGAGCCTGGGCCGCGGCACCGCCAACGACATCCGCGTCAACGACCCCGGCATGAGCCGCCGCCACGCAGAGCTGCTGTGGAACGGCGAGTTGTGGATGGTGCGCGACTGCGGGTCTACCAACGGGACCTACCTCAATGGCGAGCCCGTCACCCAGCACATCCTCATCGACGGCGACGTCATAGAGTGCGGTACCACCCGCCTGGAGTTCAGGGAGGGCTGACGATCCATGGTCGACATGCTGCTGCTCATAGGCCGCATCCTGCTGGTCGCCCTGCTCTACCTCTTCCTCTTCGCCGTGATGCGCACCGGCATCGGCTTGGTGAAGGGGCAGGGGAGCAAGGCCGCCCGGGTGTGGACGTTGACGGTCGACAAGGGCCCCAAGGCGCTGCGGGGCCTCAAGGTCAACGTCATGGGCCCCATCATCGTGGGCCGCGCGCCGGGTGCGGACATCCTCGTCCCAGACGACGTGGTCTCGCGCCGTCACGCGCGCTTTTCGCTCATGGGGGGCGACCTCATGGTCGAGGACCTCGGCTCTGCCAACGGCACGCGCGTCAACGGAGAGCCGGTGACCCAGGTGCAGCGCTGCGTCGAGGGCGACGTGGTGCGCATCGGCGGCGTGGACATCAGGGTCTCGCGCAAGTAGGCCCCGCAGGAAGCACACGGCCGCGCGTGCTGCGCGGCATCTGATAGAGGCACGTACCAGCTAGTGGAAGAATCGAGCATGTCAGACAAGCATCAGATAGATCAGGTGAAGATCCCCCAGGTGTACGCGGCGCGCACGGACGTGGGCTGCGTGCGCGAGCACAACGAGGACAGCTTCATCGCCGCGACCCCGCTGTTCGTGGTGGCAGACGGCATGGGCGGCCACGAGGCGGGAGAGGTCGCCAGCGAGATAGCCATCAACACCCTGCTGGAGAAGGCCCCCAGCTCCCCGGACGGGGAGGGCCTGGCCAACGCCGTGCGCGCGGCCAACATCGCCATCATCAGCGCCGCGGCCCAGGGCGTGGGGCGCCCGGGCATGGGCACCACCATGACCGCTGCGCAGATCTTCGACGACCAGCTCGTCATCGCGCAGGTGGGCGACTCGCGCGCCTACCTGCTGCACGAGGGCACCCTGCAGCGCGTCACGCGCGACCACTCGCTGGTGGCAGACCTCGTCGACCAGGGCCGCATCACCGAGGAAGAGGCCCGCGTCCACCCGCAGCGTAGCGTCATCACCCGCGCGCTGGGCAGCGATGCCACCGTCGAGCCAGACATCTACGTCCTGCGCGTGAGCACCGGGGACAGGCTGCTGCTGTGCTCTGACGGCCTCAGCGGCATGGTGCAGGACAGCGGCATCGCCAGCATCCTGCGCGCCAACCCCGACCCCCAGGACTGCTGCGACGCCCTCATCCGCGAGGCCCTGGCCGCCGGCGGCATGGACAACGTCACCTGTGTGGTCGTCGACCCGCTCAAGGAGCCCGAGCCCGAAAAGCCCGCCAAGGGCAGTGGCGGCTGGCTCAAGGCTCATCTGGGCCCCGTGATCTTCGCCGTGGCCTTCGTCGCGATACTCGCGGCCGGCATCGGCGGCGCCTACGCCTATGCTCACAACAGCTTCTTCGTCATCGCAGAAGACGGTGTGGTCTGCGTCTACCGCGGCCTGCCTGGCAGTGTCGCCGGCATCAAGGCCAACTGGCTCGAGGAGAAGACCGACATCCCCGTCGACAAGCTCTCTCCCACCACCGCCAGCCGCCTCGAGGGCGGCCTGGCCGTCGACAGCCTCGACGACGCCCAGGCCCTGCTGACCGAGTACCGCCACCTCATCGGCGCCGAGCCCTCCGACAAGGCGGATGGCGACGGCTCCCGGGCCCAGGCCAAGGGCGAGTAGGGGAGCCCCATGAGTTCCCGCAGGTCGACAGAGCTCTGGCTCCTCATAGCGGCAGCGCCCGTGGTGCTGCTGCTCTTTGCCATGCTCTTGATCAACCAGGGCGTCGAGCTCAGCCTCGCTGCCTTCGCCGCATCGCCGCCTTCGCGGTGGCGCACGTCTTCGCACGCTTCTTCGCGCCCCAGGCAGACCCGGGCATCCTACCGGTGGTCTTCTTGCTGGCGGGCATCGGCATCTGCTTCGTCTTGCGCCTCACGCCAGAGGAGACGGCCCTCAAGCAGGTGGCCTGGCTCTTCGCCGGCGTTGCCTGCATGGTGCTCACCATCGTGTTCGTCCCCAGCATCGATAAGCTCGCGCGCTACCGCTACGTGATCTTGCTGGCGGGCCTGCTCTTGCTGCTGAGCCCCATGCTGCCGGTCATCGGCCGTGAGTACTACGGCAGCCGCATCTGGCTGTCTGTCGCCGGGATGAGCTTCCAACCCGGCGAGCTGGCCAAGATATGCATCGTGCTCTTCCTGGCGAGCTACCTCGCAGACCACCGCGAGATGCTGAGCACCTTTGGGCGCGGGCCGCTGGGGCTGCCGGTGCCCCACTGGCGCACCATGCTGCCCGTGATAGGCATGTGGCTCGTGGCCATGCTCGTGATCGTCTTCGAGAAGGACCTGGGCAGCGCGCTGCTGCTCTTTGGGGTCTTCCTCGCCATGGTCTACGTGAGCACGGGCCGTCTGAGCTACGTGGTCTTGGGCCTGGCGCTGGCGGCTGCGGGCTGCGTGGTCCTCTACGGCCTCTTCGACCACGTGCAGACCCGCGTTGCCATCTGGCGCGACCCCTTCGCCTTTGCCCAGGAAAGCGGCTACCAGCTGGTTCAGAGCCTCTACTCGCTTGCCGACGGCGGCCTCTTCGGCGTTGGCATCGGGCGCGGCCTGTGCACCACCATCCCCATGGTGGAAAGCGACTTCATCTTCTGCGCCGTCGCCGAGGAGATGGGTCTTCTGGGCGCATCTGCCGTGCTGATCCTCTTCGTGCTCTTCGCCGTGCGCGGCCTTGCCACTGCAGCCCGCGCCAAGAGCGACGTGGCGGCCTTCACCGCCGCCGGCCTCACAGCGAGCATCAGCCTGCAGGCCTTCATCATCGTGGGCGGCGCCACCGGGCTCATCCCCCTCACCGGCATCACCCTGCCCTTCATGAGCCAGGGCGGCAGCAGCCTCATCGCCAGCTTCATCGTCGTGGGCCTGCTGCTCAAGGCGGGCAACGAGGCGACCGGACTTGCCACCGAGATGACCGGGACCATGCAGATCAGCCGCGCCCAGCTCGACGCGGCCGCCAACCCGGCAGACGGCGGCGTGCTGGGCCGCGCGTCGCTGGGCCGCCGCCTCACCATGCTCGTGGGCTGCTTGTCCGTCCTCATCGCGCTGGGGATCGGCAACCTCAGCTACGTGCAGGTGGTGCAGGCAGACGAGCTCCAGAGCCGCGAGGGCAACAACCACACGCTCGCCCGCCAGGCTCAGCGCGAGCGCGGCGTCATCATGACGAGCGACGACGTGGTCTTGGCCCAGAGCACCAAGGGCAAAGACGGTAGCTACGAGCGCGAGTACCCGCAGGGCTCGCTTGCCTCGCACGCCGTGGGCTACTACAGCCAGCAGTACGGCAGCGCCGGCATCGAGGCCTCCATGAGCTCGTCGCTGGTGGGAGAGGAGAGCTTCGAGACCATCGGCGACGCCGTGCGCGCAGCTGCCGGCCTGCAGAACTCCGGCAACGACGTGGTTCTCACCCTGGACGCAGACGTGCAGCGCACGGCAGAGCAGCAGCTCGACGGCCTCAAGGGCGCCATCGTCGCGCTCGACGCCTCCACCGGCGCTGTCTTGGCCCAGGCGAGCGCGCCCGGCTACAACGCCAACCAGGTGGGCGACCTCGTCTCCGGCAAGATCAAGAACAGGGGCCAGCTCGTCAACCGCGCCACCCAGAGCCTCTACACCCCCGGCTCCACCTACAAGGCGGTAACCCTGGCGGGCGCGCTCGACAGCGGCCTGGTCACCCCGGACACCAAGGTGAAGAGCCCCTCCTCGGTCAACATCGGCGGAGCCCCCGTCACCACCCACGGCGACCGCGGCACCATCACCGTCAAACAGGCCTTCGCCGTCAGCTCCAACACTGCCTTCGGCCAGCTGGCCGTCGACATGGGCGCCCAGGCGCTGGTGAACATCTCCAGGGCCTTCGGCGTGGGCTACGAGGACCTGGCCCAGGACTTCGCCGTCACGGCGAGCCTCATGCCCGACCCGGCCGAGATGACCGAGTGGGAGACGGCCTGGGCGGGCGCCGGCCAGCCCGTGGGCGAGCACGCCAGCCCCGCCGGCCCGCAGGTCACTGTCACCCAGATGGCCGTTATCATGGCAGCCATCGCCAACGGCGGCGTGGTCATGCGCCCCTATATCGTGGACAGCGTCATGAGCCACGAGGGCAAGGTCATCTCCAGCACCGCGCCTGCCGCCCTGGGGCAGGCCATCGGCTCGCAGGCGGCCAGCGACGAGTGCGACATCATGGAGTACTGCGTCACCAACGGCACCGGCGGCAACGCCGCCATCAGCGGTGTGCGCGTGATGGGCAAGACCGGCACGGGCGAGACGGGCGACGGCAAGGAGAACGCCTGGTTCATCGCCGCGGGGCAAAAGGGCGGCAGGACCGTCGCCGTCGCGGTGTGTATCGAGGACGCCGCAGACGAGGGAGCTGTCGTAGCCGCCCCCAAGGCGCGCGCGGTGCTCCAGAGCGCCCTGCGCGAGCTGGGGGTGCTCGAGTGAGGACTTCTTGTAGTTAGGCAACGAGGCGGCCCCCTGTGGCGGCAGCGGTATAAGATTGATATTATCGGCACCCGCAGCGGGTGCCTGGTGAGGAAGGCAAGGAGCGAGACGTGAACAAGAGGGTATTCGGAGACCGCTACAAGGTTACCGAGCGCATTGGCATGGGCGGTATGGCCGAGGTCTTCAAGGCCAACGACACCACCTTGGGCCGCACCGTTGCCGTGAAGGTCATGCTCCCGCAGTACGCGGCAGACCGCACCTTCGCGGCGCGCTTCCGCCAGGAGGCCCAGGCCGCGGCAAACCTCACGAGCCCCTTCATCGTCAACATCTACGACTGGGGCCGCGACGACGACATGTACTACATCGTCATGGAGTACGTGCGCGGCACCGACCTCAAGACAGCCGTGCAGCAGCGAGGCAGCATCCACCCGCGCAAGGTGGCAGAGATCGGCTCGCAGGTGTGCAGCGCCCTGAGCGTGGCCCACAGCTACGGCATCATCCACAGGGACATCAAGTCGGCCAACATCATGGTCCAGACCGACGGCAACGTGAAGGTGATGGACTTCGGCATCGCCCAGGCCGGCAACATGGACATGACCACGGACTCCAACGTGCTGGGCACCGCGCACTACGTGAGCCCAGAGCAAGCCCAGGGCAAGCCCCTGGCCGGCACCAGCGACCTCTACTCCCTGGGCGTCGTCATGTACGAGGCCTGCACCGGCCAGCTCCCCTTCGACGGCCCAGACGCCGTGAGCGTCGCCATGAAGCAGGTCAACGAGGACCCCATCCCGCCGCGCGCCATCAACGCCAACATCGACCCCGTGCTCGAGGCTATCATCCTGCGCGCCATGTCCAAGAGCCCCTGGGAGCGCTTCTCCACCGCCAACGAGATGAAGCAGGCGCTCGACGACTACCTCGCCGGGCGCGGTGCCGCGGCCTCTGCGGCGGCAACCACCGTCATTTCGGCCCCGGGCGCCGCTGCGGCTGCAGGCACCACCCGCGTGATCGACCCGGTCGAGGCGGGCGCGCAGTCCGGCGCGGTCAAGAACAGCTACGAGCGCAACCCCCGCCCCTCTTCGGGCGGCGACGACGACGGCGGGAAGAAGGGCGGGCTTGGCAAGGTCGTGGCCGGCCTGGTGGCCGTGCTCCTCATCGGCGTGCTGGGTTTTGCGGGCGTCACCCTGCTCAACAACGGCAAGACCGAGAAGGTCATCGTGCCAGACGTCACCAACCACACCCTCCAGGAGGCAACCGAAATCCTCGAGGAGTTCGGCCTCAACGTGGGCGTCGTCAAGTACGAGGCCAACGAGACCGTCGAGAAGGACCTCGTCTTCTACCAGGACCCCGCCTTCAACGACAGCATCGCCAAGGACGGCAAGGTCAACCTCGTCATCTCGAGCGGAAAGGGCGAGGGCGAGCAGGTGCCCGTGCCCAACCTCTTGGGCCTCACAGACATCCAGGCCCAAAAGGCGCTCCTCGAGGCGGGCTTCACCGCCAGCAGCAACGAGGAGTTCAGCGACGACTACGACGAGGGCAAGGTCTGCCGCCAGGAGCCTGCCAACGGCGAGACCGCTGCCAAGGGCTCTGCCATCAGGTACTGGGTTTCCAAGGGCAAGGCCAACACCAACGTGGTGATCAGCAACTACTTCGGCTGGAAGGAGTCTGACGCCCTGGCAGACCTGCAGAAGCAGGGCCTCAAGGTCAACACAGAGACCGGCTATTCCAACGACGTCGCCACGGGCGAGGTCATGGGCCAAAGCATCAGCGCCGGCACTAGCGTGGCGGCTGGCACCACCATCACCCTCAAGATCAGCCTGGGTGCAGAGGACGTCGCCGTTCCCAACGTGGTGGGTATGGGCCAGTCCAAGGCGAGCGCCACCCTGAAGAACGCCGGCTTCACGGTCAAGGTGCGCTACGACGTCGGACCCAAGGGCAAGGTGCTCGACCAAGACGTCACCGGCACCGCCAAGCCCGGCACTGCCGTGACGATCACCGTCGGCGAAGGCGAGGACGAATAGGGCCTCGCGCATCAGGCAAGAAGGGGAGGGAGCGGCTCCAGGGCCGCTCCCTCCTTTGTTTTTTCTGAGATTATTCCTCGAACTTGACAGTCCATTATCAGATTCAGCTATAAAATGGGCACACGGCAGCGAGGGATTGCCGCGCCCATCCACAGCAGCGTAAGGAGTGCCATCCATGGCAGACGAGAAGAACCTCCATGCCCAGGTCAAGCTGGTCGTCACCGCCTCTGCAGACCGCAAGGGTCCCAGCTTTGGCAAAGGCGCCGGCATCTTGCTCCACGGCATCGAGGAATACGGCTCCCTCAACAAGACGGCCAAGGTGCTCCACATGGCCTACAGCAAGGCGTGGAGCATGATCAAGAAGGTCGAGGAGGGCTTGGGCTTTCCCCTGATCGAGCGCTACGGCGCTCGCGGCTCACGCCTCACAGAAGAGGGCAAGCGCTTCCTCGAGCTCTATGACAAGTTCGAGAAAGACGTCGAGGACTACGCAGAGAAGTCCTTCCAGGAGATTTTCAAGGACTTCTAGGCACACGCTCATGCACGAAAGCGCCCGCGGGGGGCAGGGGCTCCTCCGCGGGCGCTTATGTTTTGCGCGCTTGGCGGGCAGCCGGGCTGCGACACAGGCTCGAAACAACCCGCCGCGCACGGGGATGGTAGTATCAGCAGACACCCTGCGCCCTGCGCTGCAGCGCGCACCCGGACCCTGGTATCCAGATGGAGGCTTTGCCAATGGACAGCATCCGCTATGTCGACACCCGCGGCGTGGTCACCCAGCCGCTCAAGTTCTCCGAGGCAGTCATCAAGGGCATCGCGCCCGGCGGCGGTCTCTTCGTTCCGCAGGAGATCCCCTCCGTGACCCTCGACGAGATCGCCTCCCTGGCGGGCATGCCCTACAAGCAGCAGGCTGCCTTCGTCTACGAGCGCTTTGGCATCGACTTCGAGCGCGAGGAGATCGACGCCCTCTTCGACATCATCTACGGCGACAACTTCGACACCCCGGCCATCGCACCCGTGGTGCCTGTGGGGGAGGACGGCACCTACGTGCTCGAGCTGTGGCATGGCCCCACCAGCGCCTTCAAGGACATGGCCCTGCAGTGCCTGCCCGTCTTCTTCTCTGCCAGCATCGACAAGCAGCGCGCAGCCGGTGGCCCCGGCCACGACTACCTTATCGCCGTGGCCACCTCCGGAGACACCGGCAAGGCCGCGCTGGCCGGCTTCAAGGACCGCGACCACATCTCCATCGTCGTCTTCTACCCGGACGGCGGCGTCTCTGACATCCAGTACAAGCAGATGGCCACCCAGGAGGGCGGCAACGTCTGCGTTTACGGCGTGCGCGGCAACTTCGACGACTGCCAGACCAGCGTCAAGCGCATGTTCAACGACAAGGAGTTCAACGAGGTCCTGGCGGCAAGCGACAACGTGGTCCTCTCGAGCGCCAACTCCATCAACTGGGGTCGCCTCATGCCCCAGATCGTCTACTACGTGAGCGCCTACTCCCAGATGGTTGCCCAGGGCGCCCTCGAGTTGGGCGAGCCCATGGACGTCACCGTGCCCACCGGCAACTTCGGCAACATCCTGGCCAGCTGGTATGCCAAGCAGATGGGCGTGCCCATCGGCACCATCGTGTGCGCGAGCAACGCCAACCGGGTGCTCACCGACTTCATCCAGGAGGGCACCTACAGCATCGAGGACCGCGAGTTCGTCCTCACCAGCAGCCCCTCCATGGACATCCTCATCAGCAGCAACCTCGAGCGCCAGCTCTTCGAGCTCACCGGGCGCGACGCCGCCAAGGTGGCCGGCTGGATGGCCGAGCTCAGCGCCACGGGCCGCTTCACCATCGACGACGCCACCTACGCCGCCTTCGCCAACCAGTACCGCGCGGGCTCTGTGGGAGACCAGGAGTCGCTCGATACCATCAAGGAGGTCATGGACGAGTACGGCTACCTGCTCGACCCGCACACCGCCGTCGCCTGGAAGGTCGCCCGCCGCAACAAGGGCGCCAACCCCATGCTGGTTGTGAGCACCGCCCGCTGGGCCAAGTTCGGCGGCGCCGTCTACCGCGCCCTGGCCGGCATCCCCGCCGGGCAGGAGCTCCCCGCAGAGGTCGCCAGCCTCACTGGCGCCCAGCTCAACCGCAAGGTCGCCCAGATGGCAGGCGTCACCGGCACCTATGCCGTGCCCCCCTCCCTCGACCAGCTCGACGAGATGCCCATCCGCTTCACGGAGGTTGTCGACGGCACCACCGCCGCCGTCGAGGCAGCCGTCAAGGCCACCCTCTAGCTTTCGGCATCGCGCCCACAGCGCAGCTCGAAGACCCGCCCTCAGCCTGCAGGGCGGGTCTTTTGTCACATCCTGGGGGGCGTTTTGCAGCCTTGTGCGCGCTATAAGCTTTTTCTAATGTTCAGAAGGTACTATCATCCATTGGCTTAATGCTTTGTTAAGAAACATGCCTGCGGCCAGCGCCGCCCGTTGAACAGGAGCCTCCATGGACCAGCTGCTCGAACTCCTCAAGGATGTCAACGAGGACGTCGACTTCACCGCCCAGAACGCCATCATCGACGACGAGGTCATCGACTCCCTCGACCTCACCGGCCTCATCGCCGACATCGAGGACACCTTCGACATCGAGATCGGCATGAACGACATCGTCCCGGAGAACTTCAACACCGTCGACGCGATGTGGGCTATGATTCAGCGCCTGCAGGGCTAGGCGCGTAAGGGGCGCTTCCCGGTTCCATGATCTTCACATCGCTCGAGTTCCTCATCTTCCTGACCGTCTGCGTGGCGGTCTACTTCGCCGTGCCCGTGAAAGGGCGCGGCTACGTGCTCTTGGCGGCGAGCCTCGTCTTCTACGCCTTCGCCGGCCTGGAGTTCTTCCCCTTCATACTCAGCGCCATGGCCGTGAGCTTCCTGTGCGCCCGCGGCATCGGCGCCCTCTACGAGCGTCGCGATGCCCAGCTCGAGGGCCTCGAACGCGCAGAGAAGTCCAAGCTCAAGGATGAGACCCGCGCCCGCGCCAAGCGCCTCATGCTCATCGCGCTCGTCGTGCTCGTGGGCACGCTGTGCTACACCAAGTTCTTCGACTACGTGCTCGAGCTCATCAGCAGCACCTTCGGCGCCGGCCAGCTCTCTGCCGTCACCGTCATCATCCCGCTGGGCATCTCGTATTACACCTTCGCCACGGTGGGCTACGTGCTCGACATCTACTGGGAGCGCTATAAGCCCGAGCCCAGCTTCCTCAAGTACGCCACCTACGTGTGCTACTTCCCCCACATCCTGCAAGGACCCATCCCGCGCTACGACCGCCTGGGTGTGCAGCTCTTCCAAGAGCACCGCTTCGACTACAAGCGCGTGTGCTTCGGCGCGCAGCTCATCATCTGGGGCTTCTTTGAGAAGCTCGTCATCGCAGACCGCCTGGGCATCTTCGTAAGCAACACCTACGACGCCTACGACGATGTCAACGGCGCCATCTTCATCGTGGCGACGCTGTTCTACGCCGTGCAGATCTACACGGACTTCCGCGGCTGCGTCGACATCGCGCGCGGCATATCGCAGATCTTCGACATCACGCTCGAGGACAACTTCCGCCAGCCCTACTTCTCGCAGTCTGTGGCCGAGTACTGGCGCCGCTGGCACATCACCCTAGGCGCCTGGTTCAAAGACTACCTCTGCATGCCCGTGGCCGTTGCGGGCTGGACCAAGAAGGTCTCGAAGTTCTGCCGCAGCAGGTGGGGCCGCAACGCCGGCAAGAACGCCGTCACCATCTGCTCGCTCATCGCCGTGTGGCTGTGCACGGGCATCTGGCACGGCACCGGCGTGAACTACATCCTGTGGGCTGTGTGGCAGGGTGGCATCATCGCCTTGAGCACGGTGCTCGAGCCCAACTACCGCAAGTGGAAGGACTCCCTCAAGATCGACGACAACGCCAACTACTGGCACCTCTTCCGCATCCTGCGCACCTTTGTCGTCTGCGCCATCATCCCCCGCGTCATCACCCGCGCCCCCAGCCTCTACGCCGCCGCCAAGATCTTCAAGCGCATGGTCTTCAACGTGAAGCCCGCACTGTGGTTCAACGGCGCGCTGTTCACCTACGGGTTGAGCAAGGAGGACTTCTTCTTCGCGCTGCTGTGCATCCTGATCCTCTTTGTGGTGGGTGTGCTCAAGGAGCGCGGCGTGCAGATCCGCGAGAGCGTGGCCGCGTGGCCCCTGCCCCTGCGCTGGGCCTTCTACCTGGCGGCGCTCTTCTCTGTGATCATCTTCGGAATCTACGGTGTTGGCTTCGACGCCAGCAGCTTTGCCTACATGGGCTTCTAGCGGCCCCGCCGGGCCGGCATTGCGAAAGGTCGTGAACTCATGAACTCTATGGTCGAGGTCCTGGCCGCCCATGCGGCAGCCCAGCCCAGCGCGCTCTTCTGCGCAGACCCCCAGCGCTCCTGCAGCTATGCCCAGGGGTGGAGCTGGGCGCGCCGCATCGCAGCTGCCTTGCTGCAGCGCGGGCTGAAGGGGGGCGACTGCCTGGTGGTCGAGTGCACCCAGGACACCCGCTTCCTCCTGCTCAACATGGGTGTCGAGCTGGCCGGCATGGTCTTCGTGCCCTTCGAGCGCCGCGCAGCCCAGGCCCGCGTGGACGACATCTGCGGCGAGGTGCAGCCTGCCCTGGCGGTGATCGACTCCGGCTACACGGCAGAGGCCGCCGCTGCCGTGGCCACCTTCGATGATCTGCTGGAACAGGCCGCTGCGTGCGAGGAGGCGAGCCTGCCCTTCCCCGCGGGCGATGACCTCGCAGAGATCCTCTACACCACCGGCACCACCGGCAAGGCCAAGGGCATCGAGTGCACGCACCGCGGCAACATCGCCCTGGCAGAGAACATCATGTACGCCGTCCAGATGCGCCCCGGCTCGGTGGAGCTGCTGCCCCTGCCCCTCAACCACTCCCACGGCATCCGCTGCTGCTACGCCAACCTGCTCAACGGCGGCGCCGTGGTGGTCGTCGACGGCGTCATGCGCGTGGCAGAGATCTTCCAGCTGCTGCAGGACTATCAGGTGCGCGCCATGGACCTCTCGCCCACGGCGGCCCAGGTGCTCATGCGCCTCACCCGCGGCAAGCTCGCGGAGTTCAACGGCCAGCTCGACTACATCCAGATCGGCTCCGCCGCGCTGCCCGAGGAAACCAAGGAGCTCTTGCAGGAGAGCTTCCCGGACGTGCGCCTCTACAACTTCTACGGCTCCACGGAGTCCGGCCGCACCTGTGCCCTGGACTTCAATGCCGAGAGGGGCCGCAAGAACTGCATCGGCAAGCCCACCAAGAACGCCACCTTCGTCATCGTCGACGAGCAGCGCCAGCCCATCGAGTCGTCCGAGGACAGGCTGGGCCTGGTGGCCACGGCCGGTCCCATGAACATGAGGGGCTACTTCAAGCAGCCCGAGCTCACCGCCCAGACCATGCAGGACGGCTTCGTCTACACCAAGGACCTCGGCTACATCAGCCAAGACGGCTATGTCTACGTCTTGGGCCGCGCAGACGACATCATCAACTTCAAGGGCATCAAGATCGCCCCGGAAGAGATCGAGGAGACGGCCCGCAGCTACCGCAAGGTCGTCGACTGCGCCTGCGTGCCCCTGCCCGACAAGGACGCCGGCCAGGTGCCCAAGCTCTTCATCAGCGTCAAGAACCCGGATAAGTTCGACCGCAAGGAGTTCTACGCCTTCCTCGTCGAGAGCCTCGACAAGAACAAGGTCCCCAAGGAGATAGAGATCATCGACGAGATCCCGCGCTCTGCCAACGGCAAGCTCCAGCGCGCCAAGCTCCGCCCTTAGCAAAACTGATGCTTGACAGGGGTGTTCTATAACTAGAAACTTATGGCCGCATTAGTTTTGGCTAGTTCAGTTTAGGATCACCCCTCTATGAGCAACAACAAGCGCTTGATCTGCCTGGCGATGGGCCCGCTGCTCTTCGCCCTGTGCATCCTGCTGCTCCCCAGCAGCGTCTTCGAGACCGTCGCCGCACGCGCGGCTGTGGGCACCGTGGCCTGGATGGCCTTCTGGTGGGTCACCGGCCCGGTTGACTACGCCGTCACGGCCTTTCTGCCCATCGCGCTCAACGCCGTCGTGCAGATGACGGACATGTCCTCGGTCATCGCCAACTACGCGTCCGAGACCATCCTGCTGCTGCTGGGCGCCTCCATCCTCACGGTGTCGTGGGAGGAAACCGGGCTCGACAGGCGCATCGCCGCCAAGTTCCTGGGCCTGGTGGGCGGCTCCTTCCGCAAGCAGCTCGTCTTCTGGATGCTGCTTTCCGCCGCCCTATCCTCCATCCTGCCCAACGCCGTGGTCTGCGCCACCGTCACGCCCATCGCCGTCTCCATGCTCAAGTTCGTGGGCGAGGGCGACATCGCCAACTCCAAGATGGGCTCCAAGCTGCTGCTCTACATCGCCTACGGCGCCGGTGTGGGCGGCATGGCCACGCCCCTCGGCGGCGCCATGAACCTCGTCACCGTCGACTACATCCAGCAGCTCACCGGCACGGAGTACATGTACGTCGACTGGGTGGTCCGCTTCCTGCCCCTTACGGCCCTCGTGCTCGCCATCACCACCGTCTTCATGCTCTGGGGCGTCAAGAACGAGGCCTCGCTGGGCGGCACCAAGGAGTTCTTCGCCCAGGAGTACGCCAAGCTCCCCAAGATGAAGCGCGAGGAGGCGGTCTGCCTGGTGCTCTTCGGCATCGCCACCGCGCTGGCCTTCACGCGCCAGCTCTACGCGGCCTACCTCCCCGGCCTCAAGCCCGCCTACGTCTTCATCATCGCGGGCATCCTCACCTTCCTCGTCACCCGCCACGAGGACAACTCCCGCCTCATGCTGTGGAAGTCCGTCGAGGGCAAGATCGTGTGGGAGCTCATCTACATCTTCGCGGGCGGCCTCGCCGCAGGCACCCTCATCAACGGCTCCGGCGCGGCTGCGGCCATCGGCACCGCCGTCTCGCACATGGGTCTCACGGGCGGCTTGATGACCATCTTCGTCATCATCACCCTCACGCTGCTGATGTCCGACATCACGTCCAACACCGCCACGGCGGCCGTCGCCATGCCCATCGTCATCTCGATCGTCACCGGCATCGGCGAGAACCCCATCCCTTACATCTACGCGGCCAGCGTGGGCGTCAACCTCTCCTATATGCTGCCCACCTCCATCCGCGCCATCCCCGTGGGCTACGGCCTGCAGCCGCGCTACATGCTCAAAGAGGGCTGGAAGATCTCCATCGCCATCATCGTCTTGCTGAGCCTGGCCTGCTGGGCCCTCATGACCTACTGGCCCGCCTTCTCCATGGCGTAGGGCTGCATGCCCCTGGCGGGCTGCTGGTCACAAAGGGGCCCAGGGCGGTGTTGTTTGTCCCAAACAGCGGCTTGGGCGGTGTCTGCGAAACTGCAGACACCGCCCAAGGGGGGAACACCGCCAGCGTGCCTGTTGTGGGCAGCAGGAGACCTAAGCCTGGTAGAGGGCGTCGTGGAGCATGGTCCACATCTCGCCGTAGCCCTCTGAGGCGGGCGACACGGGGCGCGCCATGGGGTTTCTCTCGTCCACCAGGATGCTGCCGCCCTGCCCGAAGAGCATGATGCGGGTGCCCATGACCAGGGCCTCCTGGATGTTGTGGGTGACGAAGATGAAGGTGCAGTCGGTCTGCTCGGAGATCTCCAGCAGCTCCTCCTGCAGCTCGTTGCGCGTCATGGCGTCGAGCGCGGCGAAGGGCTCGTCCATGAGGATGATCTTGGGCTTGAGGGCCAGGGCCTTGGCGATGGCCACGCGCTGCTTCATGCCGCCGGAAAGCTGGCGGGGGTAGTAGTCGCTGCAGCCCTCCAGGCGCACCTTGGCCAGGGGACCGTCTTCCACGGGAAGAGCTGGTTGAAGTCCTGGAAGACCATCACGCGGTCGATGCCCGGCTCGCGCGCGGGCGCGCCGTCGACCAGCACCTCGCCCTCGTAGTCCTCGAAGCCCGCCACGCAGCGCAGCAGGGTGGTCTTGCCGCAGCCGCTGGGCCCCAGGATGCAGAGGAACTCGCGCTCCGCCACCTCCAGGCTCACGTCGGCGAGGATGGTCTTGCTCGCGTCGGCGTCCTTGTAGACCTTGCTCAGGCCGCGGACGCTCAGGATGCTATTCTTCTCCTGGGTGCTCATCAGTTGCTCATCCCCCATTTCACGACGGTGTTCCTCTCGATGGGAGAGAGGATGCCGTACTGCACGATCAGGCCGATGATGATGATCACGATGAGCGTGGCGTACATCTCGGCGTTGTAGAGGTTGGTGCGCATCTGGTTGATGTAGAGGCCGATGCCGGGGCAGCTCGCCAGGCCAAAGATCATCTCGGCGCTGATGAGGCCGCGCCATGCGCGCGCCCAGCACACCTTGATGCCGCTCACGATGTAGGACATCGAGGCGGGCAGGTAGACGCTCGCCAGTAGCCTCATGCCGCGCAGGCCCATGTTGCGCCCGGCCTCGACGTAGATGGAGGGCACCGCCTGGAAGCCGTCGAGCAGGTTGCGCGACAGCGGCCAGAGCACGGCGTGCACCACGAGGAAGACGATGACCTCCGGGCGCACGCCCACGATGACGATGACGACGGGCAGCAGCGCCACGCCGGGCAGCAGGTCGCAGACCGTGACCACCAGGTTGTAGACGGCGTGGAAGGTCTTGCTGATCATGGACAGCGCGCTGAAGGCGAAGGCCAAGACGATGCCGAGGGCAAAGCCCTCCAGCAGCAGCATCATCGAGTCGGCCACGTAGACCCACAGCGAGGTCCCCGCGTAGCCGTATGAGAAGTTGCGGACGAAGGCCGCACCCACCTGCTCGAGGGTGGGGAAGATCACCTCTGAGTTGGGGCCGAAGACGTGCGCCTTGGCCACCAGCTCCCAGATGACGAGCAGGGCGACGACGAAGATCACGTCTGTTACCAGGGTGTGCAGGGTGCTCCCTGCCTTGAGCGTCTTGCGTTGCGTTGAAGCCATGGTTCTCCAGTGTTTGTGCGATGCGTGCGGGCAGAGCAAAGCCCCTCTCCTGCCGGGGCGCGGCGAAGGAGAGGGGCGCGCAGGCGCGGCGCTAGTCGCCGGTGACGTTGCTGTAGACGAGGTCGTCGTAGGAGGCGATGGCCTTGTCGAGGAACTTGGCCTCGCTCATGAAGGACGCCATCTCGAAGAGCTTGCTGGTCTGCGGGGTGTAGACGCCCTGCTCCAGGTACTCGAGCTCTTCCTCGGCGGTGTTGCCGTCGAACTCGCACAGGATGGCGGCGGCGTCCTCGGGGCTGTCCGTGATGTACTCCATGGCGCGCTCGATGCCGGTGCACACGGCGGTGTAGAGCTGCTCGTCCTCGTGCAGCGCGCTCGAGGCGACGCCCACGATGAAGGAGTCCTGGGCGGTCCAGGCCTCGTTGACGGCGGTGAGCTCGTGGAAGGCCTTGTCCTTGCGCTCCGAGAAGATGTAGGGCGAGCTGGTGAGGTGGCAGGCGACGTTGCCGCTCTGCAGGGCTGCCATGCCGTCCGGGTGGGCCATGGCGACGATGTTGGAGTCGAGCGCGTGGGGGTCGAGCCCGGCGTTGTCGAGCGCCTTGGCGAGTGCGATGTGCTGGAAGGAGCCGATGTTGACCAAGGCGATCTGCTTGCTGCTGCCGATGAGGTCCTCGAGCCCCTTGACCTCGGGGTCGTTGGTCATGAGGCCGTGCTCCTGGCCGGAGATGTTGGAGAAGACGCGGTAGTCGAGGCCGGTCGCGATGCCGGTGATGGCAGGGCCGAGGCCCATGAAGCCCACCTGGATGCTGCCGGAGGAGATGCCGGTGTTGATATCTGCGCCGGAGCTCATCTGGTTCCACTCGATGGAAAGCTCGCCGCCGCCGGCCTCCTTGTAGGCCGCCTCGATGAGCCCCTGCTCCTTGGCGATGACGACAGGCGCGTAGGAGAGGCCGTACTGGTAGGCCACGCCCAGGCTCGCAGACGCGACGCTGCCACCGGAAGAGGCTCCGTTGCCGCTGCCGCCGCAGCCTGCGAGGCCCAGGGCACCCAGGGCTGCCGCCGCCGCGCTGCCTGCGAGGAGCTGCCTGCGAGAGATGGAATTCATGGTCGGAATCCTTTCTATAAGGTAAACTTAATACAAATATAAACTATAGCTTATACATTAGAACAATGTGAGAGCTTGATCGAGCGCCTGCCCAAAGCAATGGCGCGAGCGCCTTCTTCCAAAGGAGTAGAATGGCTGGGTATAACCAAAAACTTATGGGAGTAGGAGTAATGGAGAGCACCAGCATCGCGCACTACATACGCACGGTGGCGCGCCTGCGCAACATCTCTGCGGCTGCAGAGGAACTCGGCGTCACCCAGCCCGCGCTCAGCGCCCGCATCAAGAAGCTCGAGTCCCAGCTGGGCGCCGCGGTGTTCGACCGCTCGACTACGCCGCTGACAGTCACCGAGGTGGGGCGCGCCTACCTCGCCTGCCAGGACTCCATCGAGGCGCTTAACAGAGACCTCTCGCGTAAGATCGCCCAGCTCCAAAAGCTCGAGGCCGGGCGCCTGGT
>SFLO01000216.1 GCA_004553405.1 Coriobacteriaceae bacterium | reverse complement strand
AACTCCTGGAACTTCTAGGACCCCAGCCCACAGCGCAAAAAAGGGACCGCCGCGGCGGTCCCTTCTGTTTTGGTGCGCGCTTGCCGGGCGCGGGTGATTAGTAGTTCTCGGCGTGGATCTCGAAGTAGCTCTGGGGATGGGCGCAGACGGGGCAGATCTCGGGGGCCTCGGTGCCGACGACGATGTGACCGCAGTTGCGGCACTCCCACACCTTGACGGAGCTCTTCTTGAAGACCTCCTGGGTCTCGACGTTGTGCAGCAGGGCGCGGTAGCGCTCCTCGTGGTGCTTCTCGACCTCGGCCACCAGGCGGAACTTGGCGGCCAGCTCGGGGAAGCCCTCGTCCTCGGCGGTCTGGGCAAAGCCGGCGTACATGTCGGTCCACTCGTAGTTCTCGCCCTGGGCTGCCTCGGCCAGGTTGTGGGCGGTGTCGCCGATGCCCTCGAGCTCCTTGAACCACATCTTGGCGTGCTCTTTCTCGTTGTCTGCGGTCTTGAGGAAGAGTCCGCTGATCTGCTCGAAGCCCTCCTTCTTGGCAACGCTTGCGAAGTAGGTGTACTTGTTGCGTGCCTCGGACTCGCCGGCGAAGGCGGCCTGGAGGTTCTTCTCTGTCTGGGTCCCTGCGTACTTGTTTGCCATGGTCGATCCCTCTCTCTTGAGTGCTAGCCCAGCTGTGCTGCCTGTGCGCAGCTGGGGCAGAGGCCTTGGAAGATGGTGTGGTGGCCCGTCACGATGAAGCCGGACTCCCGTGCGGCCAGTGTGTCGAGCTGCTCTTGATAGGCAACGGGTGCGTCGACGACGGCGCCGCATGCGCTGCACACCAGGTGGTGGTGGCGGTCCTGGCGCAAGTCGAAGCGGCTTGCGTCTGGTGCCTCGACCTGGGTGAGCTCGCCCTCCTGTGCGAGAACGGAGAGGTTGCGGTAAACCGTGCCCTTGCTGATGGTGGGGGCCTGCTCGGCAACGTCTCTGTAGATCTGTTCGGCCGTGGGGTGGTCGCAGTGCGAGCGCACCGCCTCGAGTATGAGCTGGCGCTGGCGCGTGTTGCGTCGCTCCATCTTCCTCACCTCCTTTACAGGGAAGAGTCTAGCACGTTATCGATAATCATTCTCATTAAAACTGCATTACTGAGCTGCGCCTTGGCTGCGGGACGCAACGGCGGGGCGGTTGGCGTAGACTGGATGCGTTGGTTTGAGACGGCGCCGCTGCGGCGCCCGCGGCAAAGGAGCCCGCTATGGAGAACCTGGCGGTAGAGGAGAGGGTCGCCCTGGCCCTCGAGATGCACGACAAGACCTTCAACTGCGCCCAGTGCGTCGCGTTGGCGGTGGCAGACCTCGTCGAGGTCGATCGCGAGACCCTGTTCAAGGTGATGGAGGGCTTTGGCGCCGGCATGGGCGGCAACACGCAGACCTGCGGCGCCCTCAGCGCTGTTGCGGCCCTGGTGGGCCTTGCCAACAGCAGCGGCAGCGACCCCTACACCTCGAAGAAGGACACCTACGCCCACGTGGAGGAGCTGGTGGACGACTTCCACCTCGAGCACGGGGCGACCAGCTGCGAGGAGCTGCTCGACGAGAACCTGGCAACGCGCAAGCAGACCTGCAACACCTACATCAAGACGGGCGTCGAGCTGGCCTTCGAGGCCGTGACCCGCATCAACGACGCCAAGGGCAAGGCATAGGAGAGAGCATGAACGTCACTGCAGACCTGGTGGCCGAGGTGGTTGAGCGGGCCATCCCGCACATCGCCTTCGACCTGAGGCCGGATGTCCTGGCCGCCATGGAGAGGGCGGCTGCAGCCGAGGAAGACCCCCGCGGCAAGCTGGTCTTGGAGCAGCTGCTCGAGAACAGCCGCATCGCCGCGGCAGACCGCGTGCCCCTGTGCCAGGACACGGGCACCACCTGGGTGTGCCTGGAGCTGGGCGCAGATGACTGTTCGCTTGCCAGCGACCCCTTCGAGCACGTGGACGCAGCCGTGGCGCGCGCTTATCGCGCGGGCAGGCTGCGCATGAGCACCCTGCGCGACGCCCTGGTAGACCGCTCCAACCCCGCAGACAACACCCCGGCGTTCACCGAGCTCAAGTTCGTCCCTGGGCGCGGGGCCACGCTGCACGTCATGCTCAAGGGCGGCGGCAGCGACAACGCATCGCAAGTGGAGATGCTGGCCCCCGGCGCCGGCTGGGAGGGCGTGCGCGACGTGGTCCTGGCGCGCGTGCGCAAGAAGGCGTCGAGCGCCTGCCCGCCCCTGATCGTGGGCGTGGGCCACATTGGCTTGGGCGTGG
>SFLO01000215.1 GCA_004553405.1 Coriobacteriaceae bacterium | reverse complement strand
CGGCTCGGAGAGCTACGGCGACTACGCCGTGCGCACGGGCGAGCTTGACGACACCCTCTACCTGTACTCCACCGTCAAGGACACCGGCAGCAAGAAGAGCTCGCGCAAGGTGGTCCTGCGCTCCGTCAAGCTGAAGAGCATCTAGCGGCGGTGCCAAGCGGGGCACACGCCCGCGGCAGCCGCCAGAAACGGGGGTCCATCACCATGAGCACAGAGAGCTACCGCGCCTACAAGGAGCGCTGCGACTTCAGCGTGGGGACGCTCTTCGCGCACGACGGCTTTGCGCTCATGCTGCTGGAAGCCTGCCGCACAGCCGGGCTCGAGCGCCCCTTCGAGTACGTGTTCGGGAGCGTGGGCTGCGCGCTGCAGGGCGGCAGGGCGGCGCCCGTCAGCTTCGAGGAAGGCGAGCTGCGCTCGATCGTGCAGCGCTACGCACGCGAGGGCGTGGGCTGCCGGCTCACCTTCAGCAACCACGAGCTCGCCGAAGAGGACCTGGGCGACCCCACGGCCGCGCTGCTCCTAGAGCTGCTGAACGAGGGCGAGAACAACGGCGTGATCGTCTCGAGCGACCTGCTGGCAGAGCACATCCGCAACAGCTACCCCAGGCTGCAGCTCATCTCATCGCTGGTGAAGCCCACGGCAGAGCGGGTCTTGGGGCAGGAGGACCCCTCGTACTACAACGAGCTGTGTGAGCGCTATGACATCGTCGTCCTCAACAGCGCCTTTGCCTGGGACGATGCCTTCCTCAGCCAGCTGGAGCATCCAGACCAGATCGAGCTCATCGTCAACCACCGCTGCCGCCCCAACTGCCCGCTGTCGAGGGAGCACTACGCCACGCAGACGCAGGCAGCCCGCGCGGCAGGCACCGGGCAGTTCCTGGCACAGCGCAGGCTCGAGAGCCGACTCACCCAGATCAACCACCGCTGCCTGGAGATGCGCAGGGCCAACCCGCTGGAGAACAGCCTCATCAGCTGCCAGAGGATCCAAGAGCTGGTGGAGAGGGGCTTTGTCCACTTCAAGCTCGAGGGGCGCGACTACCCGCTGCCCGTGATGGCGCGAGACATCGGCACCTGGATCTTCGAGCCAGAGGGCGTCTACCCCTCGCTGGCGCAGTCCCTGCTGGGCCAGCCGCTGTAGGGCGCGCTCTAGATGCCGGCCAAGACACCCAGGGTTGCCTGGAACTCCGCGTCGAAGGCGGCGACTTCGTCTGCCTGGGGCAGGCCGCCGGCCCTCATGACCTCGACCAGGGGGTTGTTGAGCTCGACGAGCTTGGTGAGCCCCAGGTTGCCGAAGAGGCCCTTGAGGGTGTGCGCCGCGGCAAAGCCGGCCTGCGCGTCGCCCGCCTCGAGTGCTGCGTGCAGCTGGGTGTAGGTTTCGTCCTGCGGCAGCTTGGCCAGGAACTTGAGGTACATGGCCTCGCTGCCCATGAAGCGGTTGAGCGCGCCGGGCACGTCGTTGCCGGCAGCCTGCAGCGCTTCGAGAATCGCGTTCATATCATCCTCCTAGCGAAGGGCGGAGACTAAGCCCCCCCCCGCACGTTTCTGCGGTCGTTCTCCTCGTAGAACCGCGCCTTGTTCCGGAACATGCTCATGTCTGCGCTACGGATCATCGCATCCATGTCGAGGTCGCTGTCGCGCCACTCGTAGCCCACCGCACAGCTCAGGCCCCGCTGCTCGAAGAGCTCCTCGACCTGCTCTACCATGCGCGCGAGCTCCTGCTCGGGCATGTCCTCGCAGATGGCGACGAACTCGTCTCCGCCGGTGCGGAACACGCGGTCCTCGCCGAAGACCTCCATGATCGCGCCGGCCACGTTGGCGAGCATCACGTCGCCTTGGTCGTGGCCATGGTCGCGGTTGTACTCGTGCAGGCCGTTGACGTCGAAGTACGCCGCCCCCACGCAGGTGACCAGGTTGCTGTCGAAGGTCTCAAGGTAGTCGAGGTAGGCGTCCTTGCTCAGCACGGAGGTGCCCCTGTCGCGGCGCATCTTGGCCATGAGCTTGGCGTTGACGTCCAAGAGGAGGTGGACGATGTTCTCCAGCGAGGAGCTGTCGCCCACCTCGATGCCCTCATGGACTCGAAGCGCGGGGCGACCTTCTTGAAGATGTCGAGCATGACGCTGCTGAAGGCGCCGCACTCGCCTGCGACGATCATGTCGATGGCGACGTCGGAGCTGATGGCACGCTTGTAGGGCCTGTCTGAGGTGAGGGCGTCGTAGGCGTCTGCCAGGGCGGTGATCTGGGCGGAGACGGGGATGGCGCTGCCCGAGAGGCCCTCGGGGTAGCCGCTGCCGTCCCAGCGCTCGTGGTGGCTGGCAACGACCTCCAGTGCAAAGCGGGCGAAGCTGTCCGAGCGGTCGCTCAGGGAGGTCGAGATGAGCTGGTAGCCGCAGAGCGTATGGGTCTTCATGACGGCCATCTCGTCTGGCGTAAGCATGCCCGGCTTGAAGAGGATGCTGTCTGGGATGGCGATCTTTCCGATGTCGTGCAGGGCGGCGGCGCGGCCCAGCGGCGCAACGTCCGCCTGCGTCAACCCGAAGGAGGGGTGCTTGTCCACCAGCTCTTGGGCCAGCGCGATGGCAAAACCCTGGACACGCTCCACATGACCCGCGGTGTCGCAGTCGCGGTACTCCATGATGTTGGTGAGGATGGCGCCCAGCTGCTCGTTGGTGCGGGCGAGCTGCACGGACTGCATGTGCAGCTCTTCGTTCTTGGCGATGATGTCCGCCGCCTGCTCGTGCACCTTGAGCTGCAGGCTCTTGCGCGTGGAGTAGAACTCCACGGCATTGGAGACGCGGCGCTTGAGGATGCCCGGCGAGATGGGCTTGGGCAGGAACTCGGCGGCGCCAAGGTCGAGGCACTTGGTCCAGGCCTCGGGCTCGTTGTCCTCGGTCACCACGAGCACGGGCGGCTGGTCCTTCTGGTTGTCGAGCACGCGCAGCTCCCCCAGGAAGCCGCAGCCGTCCAGCACGGGCATGGTCAGGTCGAGCAGCACCACGTCGAAGCCGTGCTCGTCCTCTGCGATGATGTCGAGGGCCTCGCGGCCGTTGCAGGCCTCGACGATGTCGAAGTCGGCCTTGATGGCCTCGGCGATCAGGAAGCGGTTCGTCTCCTGGTCGTCGACCACAAGGGCGCGGTAGCGCTCCAGCTCCCTGCCCATGTTCTGCCTGACCACGCGCGCGGCGAGCGACTGCCCGCTCTCCTCCTCCACAACGAAGAATTGCGAGCCCGCTTGGACATCTGCCTGGGCGGTCTCATCCGCCAGGACGGCGGCAAGGGCCTCGGCGGCGCACGGGTCGAACTGCGTGCCCGCGTTGGCGAGTATCTCCCCAACCGCCTGCGCGGGGGTGAGGGCGCCGAGCGAGCCGCTGCGGTTGACCATGGCGTCATAGGCACAGACGACGCTGGTGATGCGCGCCTCGACGGGGATGGCCTCGCCGCGCAGGGAGTCCGGGTAACCGGAGCCGTCCCAGCGCTCGTGGTGGTGCAGCACTGCCTCTGGGACGCCGCTCGTCGAGCCCATGGCGCGCAGGATGCGGTAGCCCACCTCGACGTGCTGCTCCAGCAGGCGGCGGGCGCCGCGCGGCAGGGTGCCCTCGTAGAAGGCCACGCTGTCTGGCAGCGAGAGCTTGCCGATGTTGCAGAGCTTGGCCACCAGCGCGCTGCGGTAGACCACCTCGTCCTCCTCGCCCATCTCGCGCGCCAAAACGCCGGCGAGCTGAGCGCGGTTGTCCACGCGCTCCTGCGTGATGATGCCGCGGTCGATGAGCGGGCGAATCAGCGAGTTGGCCTGCGAGCTGAGGTGCGATGTGGGCGAGAGCAGGCGCTTGAACTTGAGGACCTCCTCGGCCTTGCGGCAGGCCATGGTCACGTTCTCGATGCGCCCCGTGCAGTCGTACTTCACCACGGCGTACTCGAAGTCGGGGCGGATGTCGTCGGGGACGTCCCACTCGATGCTGCTGCGGAAGGCCGCGAGCTCACGCTCCATGACCTCCTTCGTCGTGGTGGTGGAGATGATGGCAAAGCTCCCTCCGCCGCGGTAGGCCACGAAGCAGCCCTCCACCAGTGGGCAGGCCGCCCTCATCTTGGCGCAGAAGTCCCACACCGCCTCGTCTGCGCGCACGCGGCCGTGGCGCTCGTTCATCGGCGTCAGGTGATTGAGCGAGATCGCGGCCACGGTCACCGGCTTGATGTCCGATCGCTGCAGCTTGAGGCGGTAGGCGCGCAGGGCGTCCTCGTTGTAGAAGCCGGTGCGCGGGTCGACGAGGCCGCTCGTCTTGCGCATGGTGAGGGCGTAGCCCATCAGCTCGCCGCGGCTGTCGACCACCTTGTTGAACTCGCAGC
>SFLO01000214.1 GCA_004553405.1 Coriobacteriaceae bacterium | reverse complement strand
GCTCCTGGATCCCGGCGTTGGCCGACTCGACGAGTTCCTTGGCCAGGCCCAGCAGCCTGCGGTTACCCTCACCGGCGGCGCAGGCGAGCAGCGCCCCTTGAACCAGGCGCTCAGGGCTGCCGTCTTGGGCGGGCGCGACGGGAAGGGTGCAGGCGTCTGCCGGCGCAGCCAGCGCCAGCACCTGGCAGCGGCTGCGTATGGTGGGCAAGACGGCGCCCTCAGCTGCAGCGAGCATGATGATGACCACGTGTTCGGGCGGCTCCTCGAGCGTCTTGAGGAAGGCGTTGGCGGGGGCGCCGCGCATGTTGTCTGCCTGCTTGACGATGTAGGCCTTGCCGCGGGCGCGCACCGGCGCCAGGGCGCTGTCGCGCACCACCTCGCGGACCTGCTCGACCAGGTAGCCCGTCGGGGAGGCGGGCTCGAGGATGCGCAGGTCGGGGTGGGCTCCCCTCAGGGCCGCCTCGAACTCCCCGCGATCCCCCTGCGCGAGCACGGCGGCCGCCAGGCGCGCAGCGATGTCCTCGCTGCCGCAGCCAGCAGGGCCTGCAAGCAGGTATGCATGGGTGACGCTGCCCTGCTCCAGGGCCCGCTGCAGGTAGCGCAGGGTCTGGGAGCCGGGCAGCCCCTCGAAGGGATCGAACATCAACAGGGGCCTCTCGTGAGCAGCCGAACACGGCGCAGGGCAGCTGTCATGGCAGGCGCCCCGCACCTATAACCTATTAATGCTACCACGAGCGCGTGCCCGCACAGCCCGCATGCCCCGGGCGGGCACGCAGGCGCGCTCCCCTACAGCACGTCGAGCACACGCGCCAGGACGGCGCGATGGACCTCCTCCACCGTGCCGGATGCGCCCACGGCGATCACGCGCTCGGGTTCTTCCATGGCGATGCGCGAGAAGCCCTCGGCCACACGGCGGTGGAAGGCCAGGCCCGCGGCCTCGATGCGATCGCCGGCGCCGTCCCCGCCGGTCGCTCCCTTGGCGCGGTGCAGGCCCTCCTCGGGGTCGATGAAGAGCATGACGGTGGCATCTGGTGCAAGCCCCGCGGTTGCGGCGCTGTTGAGCCTGCGGATGAGCTCGATGTCGAGCCCGCGGCCATAGCCCTGGTAGGCCAGCGTGGAGTCTGCGAAGCGGTCGCAGAGCACGACCCTGCCCTGCTCGAGCGCCGGGCGTATGAGCTCGCTTACGATCTGGGCGCGGGCGGCCTCGTAGAGCAGGAGCTCTGCCAGCGGGTCGAGCCCGTCGCTGTCGCGCGCGAGCAGCACCTCGCGGATGCGCTCGCCCACAGCCGTGCCGCCGGGCTCGCGCAGCTGCACGACGCTGTAGCCGCGCTCTTCCAGGGCGGCTGCCAGCAGGCGGATCTGGGTGCTCTTGCCACAGCCCTCCCCGCCCTCGAAGGTGATAAAGCGCCCGCGGGCGCGGCTGGCGGGGATGCCCTCCCAGCTCTCCTGCGCGTTCATCGCGACCCGGCCTCGATCACCTGGGCGTAGACGTCGTTGCCCTGGGTGTCTGTCGCCACAAAGCAGGGGAAGTCCACCACCTCCAGCCTGCGCAGGGCCTCGGTGCCCAGGTCCTCCCAGGCAACCGTCTGGGCGTCGGTCACGCACTTGGCCAGCAGGGCGGCGCATCCGCCGACGCTGCAGAGGTAGACGCTGCCCGTCTCGACGCAGGCGCGGGTGACCTCTGCGCCGCGGCTGCCCTTGCCGATGCTCGCCACCACGCCGGCGCGGTAGAGGGCGGGGGCAGCGAAGTCCATGCGCCCGGCGGTGGTGGGGCCCACCGCTCCCAGGGGCCTGCCGGCGCTTGCGGGCGTGGGGCCCGCGTAGAAGATGGTCTGGCCCTCCAGCCCGTAGGGCAGCTGCCCGGTTTCCTCGAGGGCCTCCATGATGCGCATGTGGCCGGCGTCGCGGCTGGTGAACAGCGGGCCGCTCAGCAAGAGCGCATCGCCTGCGCGCAGCCCGGCGACATCTTCCCTGCTCAAGGGCAGGTTCAGCTTCTTGGGCTCTACCATGGCAGCTCTCCTGTCTCTGCATAGCGGGCGAGGTCGACGCTGATGCTCCTCATGGCGCTGCAGCCCATGTTGACGGCAACGGGCAGCGCGGCGATGTGGCAGGGCGCTGTCTCGATGTGGCAGGCAAGGGCCGTGGTGGCGCCGCCCAGGGCACCCGGACCGATTCCCATGGCGTTCACTGCGGCCAGCAGCTCCTCTTCGAGCGCGGCCACGCGCGGGTCCGGGTTGGGGGCGTCGACAGGGCGCAGCAGGGCGTGCTTTGCAAGGGCCCCCACCTT
>SFLO01000213.1 GCA_004553405.1 Coriobacteriaceae bacterium | reverse complement strand
TGGAGCCGGCGGAGGGCATCTCCAGCGGTTGCTTTTCCTCGCGGCGCATGCGCAGCTCCTCCATGCGCTCGCTGATGCCCTGCTGTGCGGCGGGCTCCAGCTGCAGGGTGGCGCAGAGCACGATGAGGCCCTCGTCCATCATCTTGCTGTGGCGGTAGCCGAAGCAGGCCTCCTCGCCAGAGAGCCTGACGATGCGCCCCTGGGCATCGCAGCAGGTGATGCTCACGGCGACGTCCTTGAACTCGCCGTCGTAGGCGCCGGCGTTCATCACGGCCGCGCCGCCGATGCTGCCGGGGATGCCGCTTGCAAACTCGTAGCCCGTCAGGCCCGCTGCGAGCGCCGCCTGGGCCACCTGCTTGTTGGTGGCGCCGGCCAGGGCGCAGAGCTGCGTTCCGCTCACCTTGACGGCGGAGAGGCGCTCGCCAAAGCGCAGGAGCACGCAGTCGAGCCCGGCGTCGCTTGCCAGGATGTTGCTGCCGCAGCCGATCACGCGCAGCGGGGCGCCTGCAGCCGTACACGCGGCCACTGCCGCCACGGCCTCCTCAAGCGTTGCCGGCTCTGCCACGAGCGTTGCCGGCCCTCCCACCTTGAAGGTGGTGAGCTGCGCCAGCGGCACGGAGCTCCTCACCGCTTGCTCGCCCATGATCTGCACAAGCTGCTTCCTCAGAGCCACTGCATCGAATGCGCCCATGTTCCTCCTCGACTGTTCTTGCCCGGCGTGCGTCGTGAGCACTGTACACCAGGGGCGCCCCGAAGAGCGCCCCCGCAATCAAATCGCGTGCTTGCAGCGCAGGCGCTATGACAGGCGCTTGCGGTTGTAGTTGATGAGGCAGCCCGCCTTGAGGATCTGGCGCTCCTCCGGTGTGAGCTCCTGTACGCTCAGCGTGATGGGCACTAGCTCGAAGCTGCCCATCTTGATCACATAGGCCTGGATGCTGCTCATGTCGCCGTCGAGCACGGTGCGGATGTTGGGCACGAAGATGTAGTCCCAGACATCGAAGACGCTGGGGCTTCCCTGCAGGTGGAAGGGGATCATGCCCCAGTTGATGCAGTTGGAGCGGTAGCGCTTTGTGGCGTACTCCTGGGTGATGTTGGCCAGGCCGCCCAGCACGCGCTGACAGCTGGCAGCCTGCTCGCGGGCAGAGCCGTCTCCGGGCTTGTTGGCATAGATCGTCGAGCCGATCTGGATGTCCGAGAAGCTCAGCTCCTCGCAGCCCTCGATGGTGTTGATGGCGGCGAGAGCGCTTTTCATGTTGTCACAGAGCTCCTGGCCGGCCAGGCGGCGCTCCTCCATCTCCTTGATGCGCTTGGCGCGCCCCACGTACTCCGGGTCCCTGCGGCTGAGCGTGAACTCGGCAAGGCCCAGGGGGTTGGAGCGGTAGGAGGAGGTCTCGCCGCTGGGGATGAGCTCGTCAGTGGTGGTGACCTCGTCCTCGATCTTCGAGACGAGCTTCAGCAGGATATGCTCGGAAAGCTCCTCTTGCTCGGGCCAGTCCTTGATGTTGGGGCCGAACCTGAGGTCCTTGGAGCTGTCTGCGCTGCCAAAGCCCTGGTAGAGGCGCGCGCGGTAGGAGCGGTCGTCGAAGGAGTAGGGGGGCACGTCGCCCCAGCAGCTGAGCTCTGCCGCGCTGGTGATCTTGCCCCCGTTTGCCGCCGATGCAGCGATCGAGCGGGCGTCCATGAGCGCCACGGCCGCCAGCTGGCCGTTGCCGGGCTTGGAGCCCTCGCGGTTGGGGAAGTTGCGGGTTGCGTGGCGGATGGACAGCGCGTTGTTGGCGGGGGTGTCTCCTGCGCCGAAGCACGGGCCGCAGAAGGCCGTCTTGATGATGGCGCCGGCATCCATGAGGTCTGCCAGCACGCCCTTGCGGTCGAGGTCGATGTAGACGGGCTGGCTGGAGGGGTAGACGCAGAGGTAAAACTCGTCATCACCGGTTGTCTTGCCCTTGAGGGCGTGGCTCGCCTCGACGATGTTGGTGTAGGTGCCGCCCGCACAGCCAGCGATGATGCCCTGCTGGGCCTGCAGGCGCCCGTCGGAGCTGATCTTGTCGAGCAGGGTGAAGCTGGCGCGGCCGTCTGCGATGCGCGCGGCCTCCTTCTCGGTTTCTCTCAGGATGTCTTCGAGGTTGGCGTACATCTCGTCGATAGTGAAGGCGTTGGAGGGGTGGAAGGGCAGCGCGATCATCGGTTTGACCTCGCTGAGGTCGATGCGCACGCAGCCGTCGTAGTAGGCAATCGGCGCGGGTTGCAGCGGGGCGTAGTCTTGCTCGCGGCCGTGGACGGCCAGGTAGTC
>SFLO01000212.1 GCA_004553405.1 Coriobacteriaceae bacterium | reverse complement strand
CAGCATGTTCTTGGTGGTGCCGCTTGCATGGCGCAGGGCAATGCCGAAGAGCACAGCCCAGACCAGGATGCCGAGGTAGTTGGCGTTGGCCAGCGAGCCGATGGGGTTGGACAGGCCGTTGAGCAGCAGGGTGGTGATGACGGTGCCCAGCTCCTCGGGGGCAGCCTCGGTGTCTGCCGCCTCGATGCCGGTGAGCACCAGCTCGCTGGGGAAGGCGAAGCTGGCGATGACGGCCAGGATGCCTGCCACAACGGTGCTGGCGATGTAGAGGATGATGACGGTCTTCATGTTGCCGGCAGAGCGGGCGGTGGACAGCGCGCCCATGACCAGGAAGAAGACCAGGATGGGCGCGATGGCCTTGAGGGCGCTGGTGAACATGGTGCCCAAGAAGGCGATCCACTCCACGTTGGGAACGACCAGGGCCAAGATGACGCCGATGGCCAGGCCGATGACGATCCTCAGGATGAGAGGAACGTTTGTATAGGCGTTTACGATACCTTTCACGGGTTTAACCTCCCCACTTTCGTGCTCCCGGGTACTTTGCGCTTGGAAGCATACGGAATTCATTATGCCCGTTTATGGAGAAAAGATGCACTGCAACGCGCAGTTGATGCGCAGGCGGCTCGACGCAACAGCGCGCTGTTGGGGTATTCTTTACAGGTTGCAATGAATCCCACGGGTGAAAGGGGCCTTATCCATGATGGACTTCACGCTGTACACGCCCACGCGCTTCATCTTCAAGAAGGACGCCGCCAGCGCTGCGGGCGAGACCCTCGCCGCCGCAGGCTTCAAGCGGGTCCTGCTCGTCTACGGCCAGGGCTCCGTCGTGCGCAGCGGCCTGCTGGGCTTTGTGAAGGCATCGCTCGAAGAGGCCGACGTGGAGTTCTTCGACCTGGCGGGCGTGCGCCCCAACCCCGAGGTCACGTCCGTGCGCGCCGGCATCGAGTTCGCCCGCGCCAAGGAGGTCGACGCCATCCTCGCCATCGGCGGCGGCTCTGCCATCGACTGCGCCAAGGCCATCGCGGTGGGCACCCCCTACGACGGCGACGTCTGGGAGTTCTTCGCCAAGAAGACCCCGGTCAGCGCAGTGAGTCCCCTGCCCGTGGCCGCTGTGCTCACCATCCCCGCGGCAGGCAGCGAGGCCTCTGACAGCTGCGTCATCTCCAACGACGAGCTGGGCCTCAAGAGCGGCATCAACTCCGACGCCATCCGCCCGCGCTTCGCCTTCATGGACCCGCAGGTCACCTTCACACTGCCCGCCTACCAGACCGCAGCCGGCGCGACCGACATGATCGCCCACATCTGCGAGCGCTGGTTTTCTGGCGTGGGCGCCGTGCCCGTCACCGACAACATCGCGGCCGGCCTCATCCGCGCCATCATGGAGGCCGCGCTCATCGTGAAGGACAACCCCCAGGACTACGACGCTCGCGCCACGCTCATGTGGGCCGGCACGATCGCCCACGATGGCCTGTGCGGTGCCGGGCGCAACCTGGTCTACGGCGGCCGCGCCGGCGGCTGGGAGAGCCACGGCCTCGAGCACGAGCTCTCTGCCTTCGACACCTCCATCACCCACGGCGCCGGCCTGGCCGTGGTGATGCCGGCGTGGATGCGCTACGTCTGGCGCGAGGACCCGCAGCGCTTCCTCGACTTCGGGCGCCTGGTCTTTGGCATCGAGCCGGTCACCCAGGAAGAGCACATCTCCTCCATCGCCGCCTTCGCCGCGCCGGTCGACCCCAACCGCCCCGTCGAGGACGCGGTCACGGCCACCATCGATGCCCTGCAGGAGTTCTTCGCGAGCATCGGCATGCCCACTACCATGGGCGAGCTGGGGCTGAAGCCCGAAGACGTCGACCGCCTGCTGCCCACCCTGCAGCAGAACAAGGGCGAGGTCTTCGGCGCCTTCAAGAAGCTCACCATGGAAGACGCCAAGAAGATCTACCTCTCCGCCTTCTAGGTCATGAGAGCGGGGGAGGGGCCGTGTGCTGGCTCCTCCCCTCATTTTTTGAAATTGGTTCTTGCGCCGGTGCGCTAACTTGTGTATATTAATCAACCGCACCGCAAAGAGGTACCACATGTGGGGGTATAGCTCAGCTGGGAGAGCGCGTGACTGGCAGTCACGAGGTCAGGGGTTCGAACCCCCTTACCTCCACCAACTTCTTTGAAAACCGCACAGTGCAGCATGGGGGTATAGCTCAGCTGGGAGAGCGCGTGACTGGCAGTCACGAGGTCAGGGGTTCGAACCCCCTTACCTCCACCATCAATTATCCAAAGGTCGCCACAGCAGCGACCTTTCT
>SFLO01000211.1 GCA_004553405.1 Coriobacteriaceae bacterium | reverse complement strand
CCGCGAGGAGAGTGCCCGCAGCACCGACAAGGGCGGCGCCGGGCTGGGCCTGGCCATCGCGCGCGAGATCGTCACCGCCCACAAGGGCACCATCGACGCCGCCAGCGCCAACGGCGTCACCACCTTCACCCTGCGCCTGCCCCTGCGCCCGTAATCGCCCGCCGCGTGGCTCAAGATTGCGCAAGCTGGGCGCGCGCTTGGGCCGTGCGGAAGGTGCTGCTGGTAGAATCAAAGGGTTAGCAACGCACGATCGAAGGGAGCGCGCCACATGGCCTTGGGTAGGGGGAGCGGCATCAGCACGGGGGCGGCGATACTCGTCTTCGCCCTGGCGGGCCTGGCAGGCACGGCCGCCAGCCTCTATGCCATGGTCATCGCCTACCTCGCGGGCTCGAGCGCCCAGGCCGCCATCGACGGCACCAGCCCGGCTGACCCCCAGGCGCTCGCCATGGCGTCCATGGCCGAGCTGGGCGAAACCGTGGCCGCGCAGGGCCAGCGTGCACCCGTGATAGAGGTCGATGAGAGCAGCGTCGTCGTAGAAGACCATGAGCCCCGCGGAGGTGGTGCCTAGTGGCATACCGTCAGTTCGAGGTGGAGTCCACCGAGGAGCAGCCCGAGCGCGCCGTGCTCGTGGGCGTCGACAGGGGAGACCTGGACTGGCCCCTCGAGGAGAGCCTCGCCGAGCTCGAGCGCCTGGTGAACACTGCCGGCGCGGAGGTCGTGGGCTCGATCAGCCAGCGCATGGAGACCCCCAACCCGCGCACCTTCATCGGGCCGGGCAAGGCAGACGAGCTCGCCGCCCTGGTGCAGCGCCTTGATGTCAACCTCGTGGTCTTCGACGACGAGCTCACCCCCAGCCAGCAGTCCAACTTGGAAAAGCTCCTGGGCAAGCCGGTCAAGGTCATCGACCGCACCGCCCTCATCCTCGACATCTTCGCCCTGCACGCCACCACCAAGGAGGGCCGCCTGCAGGTGCGCCTGGCCCAGAACCAGTACCTCTACCCCCGCCTGCGCGGCATGTGGAGCCACCTGGCCTCCAACCGCATGGGCGGCGGCGTGGGCAGCCGCTTTGGCGAGGGAGAGAGCCAGCTCGAGGTGGACCGCCGCCTGGTGCGCAAGCGCATCAGCCGCATCCGCAACGAGCTCAAGGACGTCGCCCAGAGCCGCGCCACCCAGCGCAAGAGCCGCAAGGACGGCAGCATCTTCCGCATCGCGCTGGCCGGCTACACCAACGCGGGCAAGTCGAGCCTCATGAACCGCCTCACCGGGGCGCAGGTCCTGGCCTACGACAAGCTCTTCGCCACGCTCGACTCCACCACGCGCCGCCTGGAGCTCGACGCCGGCCCCTGCGTCACCCTCACGGACACCGTCGGCTTCATCCAGAAGCTCCCCACCTCGCTGGTGGAGTCCTTCCACTCCACGCTCGAGGAGATACGCGAGGCAGACCTCATCTTGCTGGTGGTCGACACCAGCTCGCCCCAGCGCGACCAGCAGGTCAAGGCCGTGCGCGAGGTCCTGGGCCAGATCGAGGCCGCCAAGATCGAGACCGTGCTCGTCTACAACAAAATCGACCTCTGCGGCGAGGGCGAGCTGGCGCACCTGGCCCAGCTCGAGCCCGAGGCCGCCTTTGTGAGCGCCGTCACCGGCGAGGGCTCGCAGGAGCTGCTGGAGCGCATCACCCAAGCGGTGCTGGCGCGCGACCCGCTGGTGGAGGTCCTCATACCCTATGCGCAGGGGCGCTTTGTGCAGATGGCACACGAGCGCGCGCACGTCGAGCACGAGGAGTACCGCGAGGACGGCACCTTCATGAGGCTGCGCATCCCCGCGCCGGTGCTGCCGAGCTTTGCCCCCTTTGCCACGGGCAAAGACGCCCTGGCGTACGCCCACGTGGGCAAGAGCGACGAGGAGCTCGACGAGATGGCGGGAATCTAGCGCGCGGGAGGCACCGCGCGAAGGCTGAGCACGAACACAGGCAACCCCTAGGAGGAAGCATGGACGCACACAGGGAATTCGAGCGCTGGCGCCGCGAGGCCGTCGAGCTGCCCGCCGAGATGATCGAGGCCGTCGCAGGGGACGAGGAGGCCATCGCAGACGCCTTCCGCTGCGAGCTGAGCTTTGGCACGGCAGGCCTGCGCGGCATCTTGGGCGCAGGCCCCAACCGCATGAACGTCTACACCGTGGGCAAGGCCACCCAGGGCCTGGCCGACTACCTCAACGCCACCTTCGAGGCCCCCAGCGTTGCCATCGCGCGCGACTCGCGCAACTGCGGCGACCTCTTCGTCCGCACTGCCGCGGGCG
>SFLO01000210.1 GCA_004553405.1 Coriobacteriaceae bacterium | reverse complement strand
AGCTGCTCGTCGAGGGCGGCGGTGCCCCTGGGGGCGCTGAGGTGCGCGTCCCTGGCGAACAGCGTGCCGGTGTAGAGCTCGGGGCCGAGCTCGGATTCCCTGCGGACAGGGGCGGTACCCTTGGCGGCGGTGGCGGGTGCGGTCGTGGTGTCGTGCTTCTTCATGGCGATCTCCTCCTCATCGTGGGCCGCCCTCTTCGGCCGCCCTGTTGACAAGGACAAGTTTCCTCTCACGCACATCAGAATCCGATAAAGCGATGCTTTACACTTTTTAGCCCCGCCCCAACGCGCAAGCACCTACGCGATCAAAAAATCGACGTTGTTAAAAACAAGGTTCTGCTAACCCACTTTGGAAATGAAGCAGGCAGCCACCGAGAGCGCAATCGCGGGGGTTGTGCGAGCCTACGCGGCCGTCAGACAATGGATAACCCGCGCGCTACACCCTCACCTTGCGGAGGATGACGTTGAGCCAGCGCTCGTCTTCTCTCCCGGGCCGCACGTCGGCAGAGACCCAATGGTCCTCCTCGCGCAGCACCGGAACCTGATCCAGCAGCCGTGCGAACGTCTCCTCCGTGAAGTCGCTGAAGTAGCGTCCGTGGCGCATGCCCTCGCCCTCGCCGTACTTGAAGGATGTGTAGATCACGCCGTCATCCCTGAGGGCCACAGCCATACTGGTCAGCAGCGCCGGCAGCTGCGCGCTGGGAACGTGCAGGATCGACGAACACGCCCAGATGCCGTCGTACTCGGCCACAGCGCTCAGCTCCTCGAAGCGCATGCAGCGCACCGGCAGGCCCGTGAACTCCGCAGCGATCCGGCAAAGCTCCGGGCTGCCGTCGACGGCATCCACCGCAAAGCCCGCCTCCGCAAAGCGCTTAGCATCGCGCCCGCTCCCGCAGCCGAAGTCGAGCACGCGCGCACCCGGCTCCAGCAGCGCCTCGAAGCGCTCCTGCACGGCCGAGAACTCGATGCTCGCCGTCGAGCTCGCAAACGCCTCCGCATTCGCCGCGTAGTACGCCAGCGTGGCGCCCGCCGCTGCGTGGGCGTTCTCGGCCGAGCAACCGTCTGCAGCAGCAACTCCGCTGCCGGTAGCGCGCCTGTCCCCGCCCGCTGTTTTCTGTGTGCCTGCCTTCGCCATTATCGCTCCTCGTCTGAGTGCCACCCCATTGTAGCCAGCAGCGCGTGCCGCGCCACATCGACCCCCGCCTTACCGCGAGCAGCCGCCCGTAATCGCTTCACGAAGTCTAAAGTCAAGTCCTGATTTCGAACAGATGTTCTGATACTATCGGCCTTGTCGACGGCGGTCTGAGACAGGCGACGCCTTCCAACCCTAGCGGGGGGAAGGAGGTGAGAACCTGTGGACCTGATCATCGCAATCGTGCAGCTCGCAGCGGCCGTCTTGGCGCTGGCGGCGGCGGTCGTGGAGCTGGTCTCTACTCGGCCGGGGCGATCCGGGCGTAGAAACGCGAAGCGCTAGCCGAAGCTAGCGTCTCGCGTTACCAAAATACAAACGGCGTCGCCTGGTTCCAGCTCAGGCTGTCGCCGGCACTCATACTACCACGCCGGAGCACACCAAGGCTCTGGAGCACGCTGCAGTCTCCAGATGTCAACTGGCAGGCGACCTCTGGGGAGCGCTTCCTCCGTACAGTCTTTGCTGCAAGGCATCCAAACCAACAGGAGGCAGCAATGAGCCAGAGCAAGCACAACCCCAAGCGCAAAAACGCAAGCACGGCGGCACCCGCCGCCACCGCCCCGCACCTCACCGAGCTCGTCTTCATCATCGACCGCAGCGGCTCCATGGGCGGCCTTGAGTCGGACACCATCGGCGGTTACAACGCCACGCTGCAGCGCCACCGCCAGCTAGACGGCGAGTGCACGGTCTCCACGGTGCTCTTCGACAACGAAGCCGAGGTCATCTGCGACCGCCTGCCCATCGCTCAGGTGCGCCCCATGACCGCCGCCGACTACCAGGTCCGCGGCTGCACCGCCTTGCTCGACGCCCTGGGAGGCAGCATGCGCCACATCTCCCGTGTGCAGCGCTACATGCCGCAGGGGCACAAGGCCGAGCAGGTGATCTTCGTCGTCATCACAGACGGTATGGAAAACACAGACGGTATGGAAAACGCCAGCTCCCGCTACACGTACGCGCAGGTCAGGGCGGCTGTCGAGAAACACCGCGCGGAGGGCTGGGAGTTCCTCTTCCTAGGTGCCAACATCGACGCCGTGGCCGTCACCCCAGCAGGCCGGGCTACTTCACGCGCACGGTGACCTTCACCTTGTTGGTGGCCTTTCCGCAGGTCACCTTCACCTTGGCGATGTACTCCTTGCCCTTCTTCAGGCCCTTCTTGGCGGTGACCTTGCCGTTCTTGCTCACGGTGATGTACTTGGAGCCAGACACCTTGTTGTAGGTCACCCGCGTGCCAACCGAGCTGGCGTGCGTCTTGAAGCTGATGGACTTTGTCGCACCGGCCTTCACGCTAAAGGCCTTGTTCTTCACGCGCTCCACAGCCTTCTTGTTGGCCAACGCCTTCGATACCTGCTGCACAATAGCGCCCGACCTGTAGATCTCATTTGTCAGGGAGTGCTCGGAGGAGATGACCTTGCCGCTGCCATCCACAGCCCGGTAGTAGACGGTGTAGAGCCCGGCTTCTGTGGCCCGGGGGCACTCCGTGCTCCAGCTCTCGCCGTCAAGGCTGTACTCGATGTAGCCAACAGCCAGAGAATTGGAGCTGACCAGCGCCTGGGGACTGCCGTTGTACACCAGGTCCTCGACCGCCTTGGGCTTCTTGACCAGCATGCCCTTGCCGATGACGCCCCTGGTGTCCTGCGTGCCAAACTCGACAAAGAGCTCGCTGTTGTCGACCGCGTTGTTGTTGATGATGATGCTCTCGTTGACGACGTTGCCCTGGTTGACCAGCCCGCCGTCGAGCATGATGGTGCCCTTGTTGTTGAGCGTCACGCCCTTCGGGATCGTGAGGGTCTGGTAGTCCTTGACCGTCAGCTTGTAGCCAGCGGCAACCGTGAAGTCTGCAACCGGAGCGACGCTCGGCCCGTAGATCCAGGCCTCTTTCCCCCTGTAGAATATCCCGCTCCAGTTGCCCTCGCCGCTGGTGTCTGCAATTGACACGTACTCATCCGAGGTGGCGGTTATCACCGCGCTGCCGGTCTCGGTTGTGCTGAAGGTGCCGCTGCCTCTCGTGTAGGTGGGGTCGTGTGTGCTATACCCGCCACCAAGTCCGCTGCCGATGCCCGCTGCCCTCACGCTGTGCGCCGTGACGGTCCCGCCGGTGATGGTGACGTTGCCGCCGCTGCCGCCGTATGCTGCGCCCATCCCGCCGCCGATGCCCGCTCCGTCGCGGCTGAATGCCGTGACGGTTCCGCCGTTGATGGTGATGTTGCCGCCATCGCCGCCATCGCCCTCATCGCCGGCCCCGCCGCCGATGCCAGCGCCGTAGTAACGGTTCTCGACTGTGATCGTGCCGCCGTTGATGGTGATGTTGCCGCCCGTGTGGCCAACATCACCGCGGCCACCGCCAATGCCCGCAGCGCCGCTACCCGGAATTGCCTGCAAGCTGCCGGTACTGGCTTCTGTGATGACCAGCGTACCCGCTGGTTGGTCTTCCAGAGCCTCTACCTGCAGCGAAGCCATGCCCCAACCAGAGAGCAGCTTGTTCTCGCCCTGCAGCGTCAGGTTGACGGTCGCGCCAGGGGAGATCTTGAAAGCGCAGGTGTAATCAAAATCAGACACATTGATTGCCGCGTTGTTCAGCGTGATGTTGGCGGTCACGCCAGGTTCCACGCGGATGTGCTCGAACTCGGTAGAGCCGGAGATGGTGTAGTCGCCGTCCTTGATGATCTTCACCATAGAGGGCTGAAAATAAAAATCAAAAGTGAAGATAGTGTAGCCGCTCTCATCACCGGTGATGGTCAGGAGAGGAGGATCCCAATCGCCCCATGCTACGGCAGGCGCAAACGCCATGCACAGCGCTGCGCTCATCAGGCAGGCGAGTACGCGCTTTGGCAGTGACAGGTTCTTGGTCGTGCGGCTAGCTTGCATCGCTGGCACCTCCATCGGCTCTCAGCGCCTTCGTTGGCGGGCGCGGCTCAAACCCCTGCGGGAACGCCGAGCTGGGCTTTCACCTAACAGATGATTATCTTACTTCACCTGCGCAAGCGCCGTGGCGCACGAGGTCGGCGCAGCAAGCCCAGGCTCATCTCAGGCCCTCTCTATCTTCAAGCTGTCATGAATGCTCTTCGGCCGTTATAGACCCCCGTTATAGGCCTGAGAACGCAGGTCTTCCAAGCTGTCTTGAGTGAGGAGCACATGGTTTTGGCGGCAAGCGGCAGCCGTCGGGGGCGATTAACGGAAGCAAACATAGTTTCGCTTCCTCAAGGATTAGTATAACGGA
>SFLO01000209.1 GCA_004553405.1 Coriobacteriaceae bacterium | reverse complement strand
GATGCCCGCTGTGAGCTGTTCGTCGATGTAGTACTGCTGGCATGAGGTGAAGGAGTCTTGGACATTGATGGCCGACCAGGTGTAGCAGGTACCGGAGTCATGGGTACCGGGGATGGTCATGTCAGAGAGATAGAGGTCGTCAGAATAGCGGCTCATCCACGAAGAAGCGTAGGAATGGGTGCTCGCCGCCTGGTTGCCGTAGACCACGTCGACATCCCAGGCGATGGCGTCCTCCTTGTTCTGCTGCTCGAGCTTGTTCTTATCTTTGTCTTTGTTGTTGCCCCTGTCTTTGAGTGAAACATAGAGGCCGCTGTAGCGGTTCTTGATGTAGTAGGTGCCATCGCTGTTGCGTTCGAAGGCCCACTGCGAGGTCTCTTCATTCTTGCCGTTGGACCAGACGTGAATGGTGGTCCCGGCCCTCTTGCTCCCTCCATCAAGGTCCCAGAAACCGCGTGCGTTGTCGTCTAGCTCGATGAATTGCTGGAAGGCCTGAATGGTGTAGTAACCACCGTCTTTGACCGCGAGTCTGTGCTTTGAGCTGGTTCCAAGCGAATAGAGCCAGTTGTCATAACCGTTAAAGGCGGCGTCCCCTTCTACGCTCACGGTGCGGTAGCAGCCGTGTGGGCGAATCTGGACGATGTCTCCATCATGGAAGCTGATGTCCTCGCTGCTGAGCTGGGCGCTGGCGCTGGTGTTTGCGGCGGCAACGCCGTCTGTGCCCGCCGCGAAGGCCAGCGGTGCACCGGTGGTGAGGGCGAGCGAGACGCTCAGCAGGGTGGCGAGGAAGGCCTTGCGCCCGCGGTGCGCGGCGTTGGCGTTCCTCGATGTGCATGATGGCAATTTCATGGTGGCCCCCTTCCTTGTGCTGGCGCCGCTCTTGCTCGGCGCTAGCGGGGATCGCGCGCGGTTCGCCGGCACATGATGCCTGCGAATTGTCGCTCACATTGTACTCCTTGCCTGTGACGCGCTTTGTCGGCCTTTCATAAAGCGCAGCTCAACGAACAAGTGCTGAAACATGGGCCTGTTGAGCGGCGCTGCGGCATGGGCTGGGTTGTCGTCTGAGCTGTGCTTGTCGAGCTTGGCGCTGGCCTTCTGGAGGTGCTTGCCGCTGGTAGGGGTCTGCTGTTCGTGTTCTTCCGCATGTTGATCCTAGATCGCGCTAGCTGAGCCTTGCCGGTGCATGTGCAGCTGACAATCTGCGCCGAGAAAGAGGGCCCGCACGCGGCGGACCCTCAAGTTCGGCTATTCGGCAGAAGCTTGCGCTAGAGCTTTTCCACCTGCACGGCGCAGACCTTGTACTCCGGGGTGGCGCAGATCGTGTCCAGCCCAAAGCTGGTGAGCCAGTTGCAGTTGCCATCCTGGAAGTGGAAGGGCATCCAGGTCTGGCCCGGCTTGGTCTTGCCGCTCACGCGGACGGTGGTCTCGATGCTGCCGCGGCTGTTGAAGACGCGCACGCGGTCGCCGTCTGCGATGCCGCGCACCTGGGCGTCAGCATCGTTCATCTCCATGAAGCTGCTGCCGGCGATGACGTTGATGCCCTCAGTGCGGGCGGTCATGGCCGTGGCGTTGTAGTGGTAGAGGATGCGGCCGGTGGTGAGCATAAGCGGGTAGTCGCCGCCGGGCATCTCGACGGCCTCGCGGTACTCAGCCGTGGAGAACGCGCCCAGCCCGCGGGTGAAGCTGCCCACGTGCATGATGGGCGTGCCGGGATGGTCCGGCGCGGTGCAGGGCCACTGCAGGCCGCGGCCGCCCACGGCCTCGCTGTCCAGGCGCTCATGGGAGATGCCCGCAAAGCTCGGGGTGAGCGAGGAGATCTCGTCCATGATCTGGGCGGGGGTCAGATGCGGCTGGTCATAGCCCATGCGGCGCATGATCTCTGTGAAGATCCAGGTGTCGGGCATGGCCTGGCCGGGGCTGTCCACCGCCTTACGCACGCGCTGCACGCGGCGCTCGGTGTTGGAGAAGGTGCCCTCCTTCTCTGCATACGAGATGCCGGGCAGCACCACGTCTGCCAGCTTGGCGGTCTCTGTGAGGAAGAGGTCGTCCACCACGAAGAAGTCGAGCGCCTTGATGCCCTCGAGGACGTGGCTGATGTTGGGGTCGGTGCGGACCTGGTCCTCGCCGAAGATGAACAGGCCCTTGATCTTGCCGGCGCTGGCGGCGTGGAAGACCTCGGTCGCCCACAGGCCCTGCTCCTTGGGGAGCTCAACGCCCCACGCCCGCGCGGCCGATGACATCTGGGTTGGCGATCTTCTGGTAGCCGGGGAAGTCGCCCGGGGAAGCGCCCATGTCGCAGGCGCCCTGGACGTTGTTCTGGCCGCGCAGCGGG
>SFLO01000208.1 GCA_004553405.1 Coriobacteriaceae bacterium | reverse complement strand
AGAAAATATGCAAAAAATGCTGATTAAAGCTCTTCTCCATTCGCAAGCTTGGCAGTGTCGCGGGCGATCATGAGCTCTTCGTTGGTGGGGACGATGAGGACCTTCACCTTAGAGCGGGGGTCGCTGATGATGCTCTCGACGCTCTCTGCGCGGTTGGCCTTGTGGTCGAGGATGATGCCCAGGGGCTCCAGGCCAGAGAGGATCATGCGGCGCATGCGCTCGCAGTGCTCGCCCACACCGCCGGCAAAGGCGATGGCGTCGACGCCGCCCATGATGGCGATGTAGGATCCGATGGTCTTCTTGACGCTGTTGGAGTACATGTCGTAGGCCAGGGTGGCGCGCTTGTGGCCGGCCAGGGTGGCGGCCTTGACCACGCGGAGGTCGTTGGAGAGGCCGGAGATACCCGCCAGGCCGGACTCGCGGTTCATAAGGTTGTTGACCTCGCTGGGGGTATAGCCCTCCTGCTCCATAAGGAAGGTGACGATGGCGGGGTCGATGTCTCCGCAGCGGGTGCCCATCATGACGCCGCCCAGCGGGGTGAAGCCCATGGAGGTGTCTGCAGAGCGGCCGTGGTCGACAGCCGTGAGCGAGCAGCCGTTGCCCAAATGGCAGGTGATGATCTTGAGGTCCTGCAGGGGCTTGTCCAGCAGCTCTGCGGTGCGGGCCGCGATGTAGCGGTGGCTGGTGCCGTGTGCGCCGTACTTGCGGATGCCGTAGCGCTCGTAGAACTCGTAGGGCAGGGCGTACATGTAGTTGCGCGGCGCCAGGGTCTGGTGGAAGGCCGTGTCGAAGACGACCGCGTTGGGAACGCCGGGCATGAGCTCCTGGCATGCGTTGATGCAGTTGAGGGCCGGCGGGTTGTGCAGGGGGGCGAGCTCGGAGAGCGCCTCGATGTCTGCCAGAACCTGGTCGTCGACCAGGACGCTCCTGTCGAACTTCTCTCCGCCGTGGACGACGCGGTGGCCGATGGCGTCGATCATGTCCAAGCCGCCGAGGTCGTTGACGAGGGTGTCGATGACGACCGCCATGGCCTCGAGGTGGTTCTTCATGGGCTTGGTGATGACCTTGTTGTCATCGCTGTACCACTGCTTGCAGAAGGCATCGTCGCAGCCGACCTTCTCGCACAGGCCCTTGGCGATGACGCTCTCGTCGTCCATGTTGATGACCTGGTACTTCAGGGAAGAGCTGCCAGCGTTGATTACGAGTACGTTCATGCTCTCTCTTTCAGGGTGACGGCGCCTTGGCCCAAGCGCGTATCCAGCGGTGTAAGGGCAATTCTCGCACAGCGCCGCGCTGCTTCACACACCCTCCCCTGCCAATGGCCTGCTCCCGCTGCCCAGGAGGTACCTAGCTCAGGCGGGTGTCGACCTCGTCGCCTTCGTCCGGCTGCAGCTCTCCCATCAAGACGGTGACCTTCTGCTGGGCGGTGTCCAGGCGCTTCTTGAGGGCTCCCAGCAACGCCACCCCACGCTCGTAGCTCTCGATGCTCTGCTCAAGCTCGAGCTGGTTGGACTCGAGCGCCTTGACGATGGAGTCGAGCTCCATCAGGCCCTCCTTGAAGCTCATGTCCTCGATCTTGTTCTCCATTGCTGTCTCCAATCTCTTGGCTTTGCTCTTGGACGAAGCCGGGCTCACTGCGCCGGGCTCACGCTGTTGACCGTGCACCCTAGGCTGCCGTCTTCCACGCGCAGGGTGATGGAGGCGCCGGGCTCTATGCCCTCGACACTCTTGACGATGCCCGGGCCCTCGCCGCGATAGGCGATGGAGTAGCCGCGCGAAAGCGTCTTCAAGGGCGAGAGGGCGTCGAGGCGCGCTGCCGCCAGGGCCATCTGGCCGGCGTGCTCCTGGGTGAGGCTGCCGCCCAGGGAGAGCAGCGAGGCCTGGGCGCGGGCAAGCTGGTTGCCCCGCGCCGCCAGGGCGTTGGGTATGGCCTGGCGCAGGCGCAGCCCCGCAAGCTCGAGCTGTGCGGCGTTGCCGGCCACCAGGGCGGGCAGGGCGCGGCCCAGGCGCTCGTGCGCGAGGTCGAGCCCCTGGGCATAACCGCCCAGGAGGTAGTTGGGGTCATGCCACAGGGGGCGGTCTGCCAGGCGGGCCAGGCGGTGCGCGAGGCCCTCGAGGCGCTGGGCGAAGGCGGAGTCCAGCGCGCGCGTGGCGTTTTCGACCTTGCGCGCCAGCTCGTCGACAGAGGGGGCGATGGCCTCTGCCGCAGCCGTGGGCGTGGAACAGCGGCGGTCTGCCACCATGTCTGCGATGGAGTTGTCCGGCTCGTGGCCGATGCCGGTGACGACGGGGATGCTGCAGCCGGCAACCGCGCGGGCGAGCTGCTCGTCGTTGAAGGGCATGAGGTCCTCGTACGAGCCG
>SFLO01000207.1 GCA_004553405.1 Coriobacteriaceae bacterium | reverse complement strand
AGAGCGTCAGACCCTGCTGCTCGCACTCGAGCACGAAGATGCTCTGCCGCTGCTTGACGTGGTCCTCACCTGCGACGAGGTCTGCGAAAGCGGCAAGTCGACCCCTGCCGTCTACTGGGAGACCGCGCGCCGCCTGGGCGTAGAGCCTGCCGACTGCCTCGTCTTCGAGGACGTGGCCGGACCCGCCGCGCAGGCCCACGCAGGTGGCTTTGGCGTCGTGGGCGTGTGGGACGCGTCCCCCGCCCAAGACCACGATGCCCTGGCCGCCGAAGCGGACGCGATGATCGAAGACTACCGCGAGCTCTTGGGCCCGGACGCCTTCGCGCGCTTGGAGGCCCTGCTACCCGCTGATGGGCGCTGATCGCTCGCCGGTGCAGCTGGCTTGCCCTCCTGTACGGAGGGGAGGGGTGCGGCTACCGCCCAGAGGTGCTACGCTTGTAGTAACAAGAGGCGCGGACGAGGGAAGGAGCGTTCAATGGAACAGTGCGAGATCGAGACCGGCCACAGCGAGGGCAGCTTCGAGGAGCTCAAGGAGGCCATGGCCACGCAGAAGTACTGGCTGCGCTTCTTCATCCGCCCCTGCTGCCCCGCGCCGGGTATGCACGCCGCCGCCGAGCGCATCGAGCACTTGAAAAGCGACATCGACGCCCGCGAGGACATGACCCCGCAGCAGCGCGACGAGCTCAAGGCCATCTGTGACGAGCGCCTGCAATGGTACGGCACCCTCGCCGTCCACAAGGGCAAGTAGGGGAGCAGCTTATCAAAGGAAGCACAGGGGGCGGAGGGCCATGCAGGCTCCCCGCCCCGAGTTTTGTTTGACTCTCAGCTAAAGAACGCTCCCAAAATCAAACAAAACTCGCCAGCAGCACCGTCTGGCCGACCCTGCCGCATGCCAGCCCGCTCGTTACTTTGCGCGGACGCTCTTCTTTGCAGACCACGTGCCGTAGATGCGCATGCCGTCGGTTGCCAGGCGGTAGGCGCGCACCTGCACCACATAGCGGCCCTTCTTCAGCTTGCTCACCGTCTTTACGCTGGCCATGGCCGACACGCTCTTGGTCTTCCAGCTGCTGCCGCTGCTCAGGCGCCAGCGCAGCTGGTAGCCGGCCACGTTCTTCACAGACTTCCAGCGTACCTTGAAGCCGCCGGTGCGGGAGGAGACGCTGCTCAGCACGGCGCGGGCGGGTGCGCTCACCGCCTGGTTGACGGCCCCGGCGCCGGCCGTGAGATCCGTGTTCTCGAGCACCCAGCTCACGGCCGCCGCGGCGTCGACGGCGCCTGCGCTCCCGCTTGCCGGCGTGTAGCTGGGCATCCAGCTCCAGCGCGGTCTCACGTTGCTCGACGCCTGCGAGTGGTCGTTGCGGGCCGGGTTCACCGCGTGCGCAGTGCTGGTCAGCGCGGCCACGGCCTCGTCTGCGCTCAGGCCGGGGTTGGCCGCCCACAGCAGCGCGGCGATGCCGGCCACCAGCGGCGCCGACATCCAGGTGCCGTCCATGTAGACGTAGCTGTCGTGCGTAGCGCGCTGCTGCAGCAGGCTCGGCGAGCTGCTCGCATAATCCGCTGCGGTTGCATTCGTGATCGTCGAGAGTATCCCCACGCCCGGCGCGCTTAGGTCCTTGTACTCGTTGAAGTCGGACCAGCGCGCGTTGGTGCCGTCTGCCTCGAGCGAGGTGACGGAGAGGCACTCGTCGAAGTCCGCCGGGTAGCTCCTCATCGTGAGGGCCTGGCCACTGAGCTCGTCGCCGTTGCCGCCGGCGCACACGGTGAGCACCTGGTGTTCGCTGCGCATGTGGGCGATGCTGCTGTGCAGGAGCTCGTCTTCCGCGCTAGCTTGGTAGCTGCCCAGGCTCATGTTGATGACGTGCAGGTCGGTGAGCTGGCCGCTTTCCACCAAGCCATCCAGGTACTCGTAGGCCTCCACGATCATGGCCGTGTTGCACACCCACTCGCCGCCCTGCTGGTAGAAGACGCGCAGGGGGAGCAGGCGCGCGTTGGCGCTGCTGCCTGCGATGCCGCGGCCGTTGCCCGCAGCCGCCGCGGCGATCCCGGCAACATGCGTGCCGTGGCCGTCGCCGTCTGCCATGGTGCCCACCTTCACGTTGAGGCTGCTGGTGACGGTGGCCATGTGGGCGGTGTCGATGTTGGCAGCCAGGTCGAGGTGCGCGGTGTTAACGCCCGTGTCGATGGTGGCGATGGTCACGCTGGAGCCGCTGGGCACGAGCTCCCACGCGGCCAAGACGTTGGCGCCGCAGTCAGAGCCGAAGCTGGGGTCCCAGGGATTGAGGTAGTACTGGAGCGAGGAGAGCGAGTCGGTGGAGGAGAGCGCCCGCGTGCTCAGCGTGCCCGTGCTTGCGGCGGCGTCGGCGGTGTTCGCGGCGACGGTGCTG
>SFLO01000206.1 GCA_004553405.1 Coriobacteriaceae bacterium | reverse complement strand
GAGGACTCCTGCTCGGCCTTGACGGTGGGGTTGCGGTGCAGCTCGCTTTCGCTCACCAGGCTCAGGAAGGGCAGCATGAGCTGGTTGAGGGCGGGCACGGCGGAATGCGTGAAGATCATGGTCTTCTCAGGGTCGATGCCCGCGGCCATGTAGTCGACGACCATGTTGTAGACGTTGTCCTGGATGTTGGCCGTGGTGTCGCGGTCTGTGATGACCTGGTAGTCGGCGATGATGATGTTGGTCTTGACGCCGCGGTTCTGCAGCTCGACGCGGCCCTTGAGGGTGCCGAAGTAGTGGCCGATGTGCAGGCGGCCGGGCTTGAGCGCGGCCTCAAAGCTACCTTCGTTTGCCATGGGTGTCTCTCCTTTGTCGGTACAGCCGTCACATGGTACCACTGCGCGCCTACAGCAGCCCGGTGAGGTCCCTGAGAGCGGCGAGCTCGTCTTCGGTGAGCTCGCGCCACTGCCCCTGCGGCAGGTCGCCCAGCTGCAGCGGCCCGAAGACGTCGCGGTGCAGCTCGAGCACCGGGTGCCCGATCCCGCCGAACATCAGCTTGACCTGGCGCTTGCGTCCCTCGTGGATGGTGATCGAGGCGCGGCTCCAGCCCTCCCCCAGCTCGTCGATGCTCACCTTGGCGGGCGCGCACACGTAGCCCTCCGGCAGGCGCATGCCGCCGGCGCGCAGGGGCGTGAGGTCGCGCTCGCGCAAGCGGCCCTTGACCTTCACGCGGTAGGTCTTGTCCACATGGTGGGCGGGGTGCAGCAGCGCCGGCCCCATGTCGCCATCTGTGGTGAAGAGCAGCAGGCCCGTGGTGTCTTGGTCGAGCCTGCCCAGGGGGTAGAGCCCGGGGAAGCGTTCGACCGGCACCAGCTCTGCCACGCAGGGGCGCCCGTGGGGGTCGCTCATGGTGGTGATGTAGCCGGCCGGCTTGTTGAGCATGATGTAGGCGCAGCCGTCGAAGAGGCTCACAGCGCGGCCGTCGACGCGCACCTCGTCTGCGTTGGGGTCGACCTTGCAACCCAGGTCCGTGCGGACCTCCCCGTTGACCTCCACGCGCCCGGCGCTGATGAGCTCTTCGGATCGCCGGCGGCTGGCAACGCCGCTGCGCGCGAGGAACTTCTGCAGGCGCATGGGGTAGTTCTGCTCGCTGGGGGCGTTTTCCGGCTTGGGGCTCACTGCAGCGGCTCCTCGAAGCCCGCCTTCTCCGTGATGGCCTGGGCCAGCAGCTCGCTCATGGCAGCGGGGTCGTCCTCGCGCTCGTCCTCGCCGCGGTCAACCTCTTCTGGCTGGCCGTCGTCGCGGGAGAGCAGCACGCTCAGCGCCGCCTGCTCGTCCTCTGCGCTGGCGGGCTGCTCCTCGGCCGCCGGGCTGCTCAGGCGCTCGCGGATGAACTGGCGGGTGGCCTCGTCCGGGGCGTAGTCCTCCAGGGGCGGCAGGTCGCGCACGCTCTTCAGGCCGAACTTCTCGAGGAAGGTGCGCGTGGTGCCGTAGAGGATGGCAGCGCCGGCGGACTTCTCGCGGCCCACCTCCTTGACCAAGCCCTTCTCGACCAGCGAGCTGATGACGGCCTCGCTGTTGACGCCGCGGATGGCGTTGACGGAGGCGCGGGTCACGGGCTGGTGGTAGGCGATCACGGCCAGGGCCTCCAGGGCGGCCTGGCTCATGCGGCGGGTGTCCCAGCTGCGGATGTAGCCCTCGATGAGCTCGTGGTAGGCGGGGTGGCTGTAGAAGCGCCAGCCGCCGGCCACCTCGCGCAGCTGCATGCCGCGGTTGTCCTGGGCGTACTCGTCTTGCAGAGCCTGCAGGACGGCGTCGATGCGGGCAGGCTGCTCTCCCAGCAGTGCGGCCAGGCGCACCGCCCCCACGGGCTCGTCGCTCACGAACAGCAGGGCCTCGACGGCTCCCATCAGGTAGGCATCGCTCTCAGGGCGGCTCATGCGCGCTCCTCCTCCTCGGCAGCCGCGCCGGCGGCGCACGCTGCATCATCAGTGCTCTCGTCTTGCGCCGCGGGCTGCATGGCGGCGTCGTCGGCCTCGGGCTCGGATTCGGCCCCGGGCTCCGGCTCCTCGTCACCCAGCTCGAGCTGCTCGCCCAAGGCCTCCAGGCTCGGGTCGTCCGGCATGCCCCAGTCCGGCACAGAGAAGTCCGTTATCTCCGGCGCGTCCGGCTCCATCTGCAGCTCCATCTCGCCAAAGGTCTGGGCCTGGTGCACGCTCACCACGCCGCGCTTGTAGAGCTCGAGCACGGCGAGGAAGGTCACCACCACCAGCTCCGGTGTGGGGTCCTCGCCCAGCAGCTGGCTGAAGGTGCGGGCGCTGCGGGCGCGCATGGTGCGGTAGATGCCCTCCACATGGCGCTCCATGGAGATGGGCACGGCGGCGATGTGCTCGGCCTCGAGCAGGAAGGTCTCCCTGCGCGCGGCGATGTCTGCGCAGATGACGGCCAGCCCGTGCAGGGTGACGCCCTGGAGGTAGTCCGGCACCAGGTCGAGGAACTCCTCCTCGATGCCGGCGCAGCGCGGGTGCATGCGGCCTTCCGCCTCCATGCGCGCGCCCAGGGCGGCTGCGGCGTTCTTGAACTTCTTGTAGTTGACCAGGCGCGCCACCAGGATGTCGCGCGTCTCCTCGGGCGTGAGCTCCTCGAACTCCTCGTCGAGCTCGAGCTCGCCGCGGTCCTGGGCGGGGATGAGGCTCGCCGCCTT
>SFLO01000205.1 GCA_004553405.1 Coriobacteriaceae bacterium | reverse complement strand
AATGGAATGGAGCCGATGCCCGGACCCGGCGACGGCCAGCAGGAGAGCATCCTTGGCCCTCCTACCAGACCAGTATAGGGAGATCTCTCAGTAGAATGGGATAAAGGCAGGCCGCGCTTGTTCTTCGATATGAGCATCGATGGCGTGGTGCAGGGGCTATAATCGGCGCTCTTAGGACTGCCGCCTAGAGTACGGAGGCCTCTGATGGGCATGCGCGCGGAAGCACCGCTCGGTATCGCTTTGAGGGGCAGCTCTGCCCTGCAGATGTGGCGCTCGCTCGCGCTGCTGGAGGCGCGGGCACTCGACGAGCGTCAACAGCGCTGGGAGAGGGGTGACTTCACCCACGACGCCCTGCCGGAGCCGCGCGCCTCTGCAGTTTTGGCGCGCGGCAGGCAAAACCTCCCCGCAGACTATTCCCTTCGCGCCAGCTCCGACGCCGCAGCGTCGCTTGCCGCGCGCTTCTCGCTCGACTTGCCCCTGCAGGTCCAGGTAAGCGCGGCGGTGCAGCGCAGGAGCACCAGCACTCTCAAGGCCCGGCTGCTGGCCCTGCCCCCGACCCCTCAGTTCCTCATGCTCGAACCCGGGGTCTTCGTCGCTTCGCCGGAGCTTGCCCTTTTCGACGTCGCGGCAGAGCTCGAGGAGCCAGAGCTGCTCTTGGCTGCATGCGAGCTGTGTGCGATCTATTCCCCGGAGCCTGATACCGGCCGCCTGCTCGAGCGCCCTCAGATCGCGCGCGGGGCTGTGCTCGAAGAGCTGGCCGGGCAGATGGGCAGTTCGAAGGGCGTGAGGCAGGCGCACTTTGCGGCATCGGCCGTGCTGGAGCGCTCCCGCTCGCCGCGCGAGACCCAGCTGGGGCTCATCCTCAGCTTGCCCAGCTCGCGCGGGGGATACGGCCTTGCCCGGCCCTTGCTCAACCACCCTTTGGAGCTGTGCTCAGCTGCGGCTCAGGTGTACGGGCGCGGCATCTGCGAATGCGACCTGTTCTTCGAGAAGGCCTCGATCGCCGTGTTCTACGACGGTGAGGAGACCCATCTCAACCGCAGACAGCAGCACAACGACGCCTTGCGCCACAACGCGCTCGCCGTACAGGGAATCACCGAACTGGTCATCACCAACTCCCAGATCAAGAGCATCGAGAAGATGGACCGGGTTGCGGGGATTATCGCCACTGCTCTTGGGAAGAAGCCCTGCTCCCGCAAGGACTTCAAGGCCCGGCAGCTTCGCCTGCACCGCATGCTGCTCAGCCCGGCTTCTGGCGCGCGCTAGGATGCTGCGCTGCGGCTGGGGCAGGCTCCGCAGTAGCAGGACGATGAGGTCGGCTTATGGCGTGGAATTTGCCCGTCCTCTCACTTGCCATCTAGGCCAGGTAGTGGGGGCGATGGCAACGGAGGCGCTGCTGGGGTTGATGTCGCAGCTGCAGGGCCGGCGCGGCTGGTCTCTGATGTGCTGCTTGCTTGGCATCCCGCTCCTCAGCTTGGCTCTTCGGCGGAGCTTGCAGAAGAGGCGCTGCGAAAACTTGCGTTTGTGTGGTTGAGAAGGGCCGTTTTTGCAAAAAGTGCCGTTTGTGTGGCTGGGGTTTTCGGGGAGGAAGGGGGCACAACGCGGCGCGCTGGGATCGGTGCGGCGCCCCTTCGGGAAAACCGCAGGTCAGCGGCTCGTTTAATGAGCGCAGCGTTTTCGCGCGCGTCGAATCCTCGCGATTCGCCCCCTTAGGCAGCTCCAGTCAACGCTTTCCCAACCACACAAACGTGACTTTTTTCATTTTTGCCCCCTCTCAGCCACACAAACGAGGGTTTTCGCAGCGGCTCGCCGCGCAGGCATGCCTGGCGGCTCTAGTCGGCGTTGGCGTCGAGGATCACGGCGTAGACGTCTTCGGCTACCTGGCGAGGGATGCCGGGGACGGCGGCGATGTCGTCGAGGCTGGCCTCGCGCATGCGCTTGACGCTGCCAAAGTGCTTGAGCAGCAGCTTCTTGCGCTTGGGCCCCAAGCCGGGAACCTCGTCGAGGATCGAGGCGACCATGCCCTTGTCGCGCAGCTCGCGGTGGAAGGTGATGGCAAAGCGGTGGCTCTCGTCGCGCACGTGCTTGATGAGGTAGAGGCTGGGGCTGCCGCTGGGCAGGATGATGGGGCCGGCGTCGTTCCAGGGGACGAAGATCTCTTCGTCGCGCTTGGCCAGGCCGCACACGGGGATGTCGTCGAGCCCCAGGCTGGCCAGCTGCTCGAGCGCGGCCGTCAGCTGGGGCTTGCCGCCGTCGACCACCAGGAGGTCGGGCTTGCTGCCAAAGCGACCGTCCTCCATGCGCTGGGGGCTGTAGCGGCGCCCCAGCACCTCCTTCATGCTCTCGAAGTCGTTGGCCTCGCCAAAGTCCTGGCGGATCTTGAAGCGGCGGTACTGGCTC
>SFLO01000204.1 GCA_004553405.1 Coriobacteriaceae bacterium | reverse complement strand
TCACAGCTCCTCCAAGCCGTCGAGCAGGTGGAGCACCAAAGGCTCGCCGTCGTCTTCCGGCACGGCTACGACGGTCTCCTCGATGACGGGGACTAGCAGCTCGCTGCCGTCTTCGCGCGTGATGACGAGGACGTCGTTGGCCTTGGTCTCGAGGTATTCGGTGACGCGGCCCAGCTCGCGGCCGTCGTCGCTCACAGCGCGGCAGCCCAAGACGAGGACCATGTCCTCCTGCGGGTCGAGGTCGAGGTCCTCTGCGTGGGCCAGCAGGTAGCGGCCCACGAGGCGCTCTGCCTCGTCGATGGAGTCGAGGCCCTCCAAGCCGATGACGGCGGAGTCGTCGTCGCACGACTCGAGGGAGCGCACGGCGGTATGGCGCACGCCCTCCAGCAGCGGCGGGACGACCCAGAGCTCGAGGCCCTCGCAGATGCAGAAGGGAAGGCCCTCTGTGCAGCGCACGAGGACCTTCCCCTCAAGACCCCGGGTCTTGACGACCCGGGCTATGGTTTCATAGGGCGTGCCCGACAAGCTAGTCTGCCAGCTCGACCTCTGCGTGCAGACCGCATTGGGATGCGGCGGCACGGGCGAGGGTGCGGATAGCCTTGATGATGCGGCCCTGGCGGCCGATGACCTTGCCGATGTCTCCCTCGGCAACGGTGATCTGGACCTCGATCTCATCGCTGCCCTGGTAGACGAAGTCGACCGCGACGGCCTCGGGCTCGTCGACGATCTGCTCGACCAGGGAGCGGACCAGGTCGGTTACATCGGTCGGGTTCTGGCTCATGAGCAGGCCTACTCTTCCTCGGCCTCAGCGGCGGCTGCGGCGGCCTCCTCGGCTGCCTTGCGAGCTGCCTCCTCGGCTGCGGCCTTCTCTGCAGCTGCCTTCTCGGCTGCCTTGAGCTGCTCGCGGGCCTGGATCTTGGCAGGCTTCTCGGTGCCGTTGACGATAGCGATCAGCTTGGCGACGCGGTCGGAGGGCTGGGCGCCCTTGGCGATCCAAGCGTTGATCTTGTCCATGTCGAGGTTGATTCCAGAGGGCTCGAGCTTGGGGTCGTAGGTGCCGACGAGCTCGATGAAGCTGCCGTCGCGGCGCTTGCGCTGGTCTGCGACGACGACGCGATAGAACGGGGCCTTGTGTGCACCATGACGTGCAAGACGGATGACTACCAAAACTACTCCTTCAAATTAACCCTGCACCCTGTGTGCAGGCGCTTATTTGAGACCTTGCGTGTGGTGACGGGCCACACAGCAACTCGATATTGTACATGGCAAAGGCTGTTTTGTGGAGGTCTTTTTTGGCAATCGGCGGGTGCTCCCAGCAGGCCGCAGCCGGGCCCTAGGCGCTGGTCATGGAGCGGGCGACAGCCACGCCCAGGAGGATGCCGGCAAAGCACACCGCCAGGGTGAGGACGACGTTGAGCCCGGCGAGCAGGTACTCGCCTCCCACCACGAGCTTCCAGGTGTCCAGCCCAAAGGTCGACAGCGTGGTGAAGCCGCCCAAACAGCCCGTGGTGACGAAGGCCACCAGGCGCGGGTTGGCCGCGACCTGGGGCAGATAGAGGGCGAGCCACCCCATGAGGAAGCAGCCGGCGAAGTTGATGGCCAGGATGCCGATGGGAAAGCCGAAGGAAGCCTGCCCCAACGTGAGGTAGGCGAGCTTATTGGTGAGCGTTGTGACGAGGAAGCGGGCAGAGGCTCCGATGAAGCCGCCGCATCCCACAGCCAGCACGTCCAAGAGCATGGGAGGGAGTCCTTTCGCTTCACCCCGCAGGGCGCTGTGTCATGGGCACCAGCCTACAGGTACCACTGGGGCCGGGCAGGAGAGATCCCACCCGGCCCTGCGATTCCGTGCGCTCAGGCTGTTACAGCGAGGTGGTGTGCGCCTCGCAGGCCCTGCGGGCCTCGGCGACGGCCTCGGCGATGGCGGCGACGGCCTCATCCACCGGCAGCTCGCGCTTGGCGCCGCTGTGGCGATCCTTGAACTCGACGACGCCGTTGGCAGCGCCCTTCTTGCCCACGGTGAGCTGGAAGGGCCAGCCGATGAGGTCGGCGTCTGCGAACTTGACACCGGCGCGCTCCTTGCGGTCGTCGATGGCGACCTCGATGCCGGCGGCGTCGAGCTCCGCGGCCAGGCGCTCAGCCAGGGGCTCGACCAGCTCGTCGCCCTTGATGAGCGGGAGCACGACGACCTCGGCCGGGGCGATGCTCACGGGCCAGCCGGCGATGCCGGACTCGTCGTTGCGCTGCTCGACCACGGCGGCCAGGGAGCGGGTCACGCCGATGCCGTAGCAGCCCATGATGAAGGGCTTGTCGCGGCCGTCTTCGTCCATGAAGGTGGCGCCCATGGCCTCGGAGTACTTGGTACCCAGCTTGAAGACCTGCGAGACCTCGATGCCGCGGTCTCCAGAAAGCGGCTT
>SFLO01000203.1 GCA_004553405.1 Coriobacteriaceae bacterium | reverse complement strand
GGCACCCCGCGGGGTGCCTTTCTTGTTGGTGCTGGCAAGGGCCGGCCTACTCCCCCGCGGGGAGGGCGGGCTCGTCGCGCAGGGCGATGATGGGGGCTCCCTTGCCCTGGATGTAGTCGCCCGTGATGGTGACCTTGCCGATGAGGTGGTCCTTGGGGACCTCGAACATGATGTCGAGCATGAACTTCTCGATGATGGCGCGCAACGCGCGGGCGCCGGTCTCCTGCACCAGTGCCTGGCTGGCGATGTAGCGCAGGGCGCTGTCGTCGAACTCAAGCTCCACGTCGTCAAAGCTCAGCAGGGCCTGGTACTGCTTGACCAGCGCGTTGTGCGGCTTGGTGAGGATGTCGTAGAGCATCTCCTCGGTGAGCGCCTCCATGACCGAGATGATGGGCAGGCGGCCCAGGAATTCCGGGATGAGGCCGTACTTCTTGAGGTCCTCGACGGTGACCTGCTTCATGATGTCGCGATCTGCCTCGTGGTTGACCTTGACGCCGCTGTTGAAGCCCACGCCGCTGCTCTTGTTGAGGCGCTTGGTGATGATGTCGTCGAGCCCGGGGAAGGCGCCGCCGCAGATGAACAGGATGTTGGAGGTGTCGACCATGGCGCTCTGCGAGAACGGGCCCTTCATGCCGCCGCCCAGGGGCACTTCGACCTTGGTGCCCTCGAGCAGCTTGAGCAGGCCCTGCTGCACGGCCTCGCCGCCGATGTCGCGGCTGCCAGAATTGCCCTCGCCCATGTTCTTCTTGGCGATCTTGTCGATCTCGTCGATGTAGACGATGCCCAGCTCGGCGCGCTCGACGTCGCCTTCTGCTGCCGTGATGAGCTTGGTGATGAGCGACTCGACGTCGTCTCCCACATAGCCCGCCTGGGTGAGCGAGGTGGCGTCTGCGATGGCCAGCGGCACGTCGAGCACCTTGGCTAGGGTCTTGATGAGGTAGGTCTTACCGGTGCCGGTGGGGCCGAGCATGAGGATGTTGGACTTCTCGATCTCGACGTCTGCGTTCTTGCCAGCGGTGGCGCGCTTGTAGTGGTTGTAGGTGGCCACCGAGACGATCTTCTTGGCCTGGTCCTGGCCCACCACATACTCGTCGAGCTTGGCCTTGAGCTCGTGGGGCAGGGGGACGGGCGCCATGAGGGGCTCGTTGGGGTCGCGCTGGGGGCGCTCGGGCTGGCCGTTGCCGAAGATGCTGCCCAGCGAGATGCCGCCGCCGTTGCCGCCGCCTCCGAAGATGCCGATGTTGCCGAAGGGGGTCGAGAAGAAGCCGCCCTGGGGGCCCTTGCCCTGGTCGCTGCCACCTTCCGGCTCGCCGTCCTTGTCGACGGCCTGGCCCTCGACGACCTCGAGCTCGCCGGCGCTGCCTGCGGGGTGCTCCTCAGAGGCGGGCGCGGCAGGCTCCTCCTTCTTGGGAGCGGGCTCGGCCGCGGGCTGCGCGGGCTTGGCGGGCTCCTCCTTCTTGGAGGAGGCGCCGCCTGCGGGCTGCTGACCAAAGCCCATCATCCCCTGGAGCATCGAGGGGTCGAAGTTGTTGAAGAGCTCGGTCATGCGCGAGACCTCGCGGTTGAGGCACTCGGGGCAGAAGGTGGCGTCGGGCGGGAAGTGCACGGCGGCGCTGGGCGGGTCGATGATCTTGCCGCACATGCTGCAGCGCGTGATGCGGTCGTGTGCAGGTGAAAAGAAGGGCGGCCCGCAAGCCGCCCCTCGTCATGTTCGCAAGAACAGGTTACTGGAAGCTACCGTATTGGTCCGCGTACGAAGTGTAGGCGTAAAGCGGGCCGTCGATGCAATATGAGGTCAAATCGTTGTCGTTGTTCTCCATGCTGAAGCCCTCGATGCCTTCGGTGAGCTTGCGACCCTCCTTGAAGTTGGCCTTGACCACCTGGAAGACATCCTCGTACATGGCCGCGTACCACGCACCGCCGATGATGTCACCGCAGACGGGCAGCTGAATAGCCTCCATCTTGCTGGTGTCGAAGCCCTTCATGTTGGTGGCCATGGAGATGATCTTGCTCACGCTCATGTTGGTCTCGACGCATTCGGTGAGGCTGCCGATGAGCGCGGGGTACTGGGCGGGGTCCTGGGCGAGGATCTTCTTGGCGATGGCCTTGATGAGGTTGCGCTGGTTGAGGGTGCGCTGGTAGTCGCCCATGGCGTAGGCGCCCTGGTCGGGCGGGTTGCCGTGGCGGCAGCGCGCCAGCACGAGGGCCTCGCGGCCGTCGATTTCGACGGCCTCGCCGCTGGGAACCCACACGCCGCGGTAGTAGGTGCCCTCGGGCACGCTCACGGTCACGCCGCCCAGCTGGTCGACGAGCTTCTCGAAGCCAGAGAAATAGATGAAGGCGTAGTAGTTGATCTTGATGTCGAGGACGTCGTTGACCTCGTTGATCACGGCGTCGTAGCCGCCGTACTCGATGGCAGAATTGATCTTGCAGTAGCCGTGGCCCTCGATGTTGACGCGCAGGTCGCGGGGCACAGAGACGATGGAGACGTTCTTGCTGGCCTCGTCCACGCGGGCCACCATGATGGAGTCCGTGCGGTTGTCTTCCTTGCTGTCCTCGCGCGAGTCTCCGCCCAAGAGCAGCACGTAGTAGGGCTCGCCGGAAACCTCGGCCTCGGTCATCTTGATGTCCTTATCGCCAGCAAGGTTCTTCGAGATGGTGAGGTACCAGGCACCGCCTGCGATGGCGGCGACGAGGAGGATCACACCCAAGACGATGGCCACGATGAGGCCGATCTTCTTCTTGGGCTTGGAGGCGCGTTCCGCCGAATAGCGCTCGGCGCTGCTCTCGCGCGAATAGGAGCGGGCCTCGTCGCTCACCCTGCGGCGGCTGCCCGTTGAAGAGCTGCTGGAGCTGAGCCTGCCAGAATCGCCGGCGCTGCGGTAGCTGCTGCGGCTGTAGCCGCCGGAATCGTCCGCGCTGTGGCGGCCTGCGCTGTGGCGACCGCCCCCGCTGCTCTCGAACTGCGAGCTGTTGTCCCTCACATGCGAGGAATTGACGCTGTGAGCACCGGAATAGGGCGTCCTCTGGTCTGAGGAAGAGCCGTAGGAGACCTTCCTGCGGCCGTTCGAGCTGCCCTGGCTGCTGCCAGAGTAGCGCTTGCTATCTCGATCCATAAGTCCCCGTTGGGTCGGTTACAGGTCCTCTGCACACTCGCTCATGTTGCAGGCAGCGAAAAATGCAGACGGTTCACGGTATCATCAAACTATGTAGGTCTTATGAAGACAGGGGGAACGGCCCTAGAGTCGCCCGCGAGGGGTGTGGGTCGGGAGCCTGCCGAGCGGTTTGCGGAGCAGAGCCGCGCTGAAGGCTCCGCGGGAACGAGGACTGTCTGAGCGAGCGCAGCGAGCGAGCTTGCGCAGCTGCGGAGCCGGAGGCGCGGCTCGGGTGCGCAGCATTAGCGAGGCACGCTCCCGGCCCGCGCCCCTCGCGGGCCCCGCCCAGGTTCAGTCTGCCTACTCCCCCAGCTGCTCGGAGAGCTCCAGCCACTCGTCCTCGAGTGCCTCGAGCTGGCCTTTGAGCTCGTCGATCTTGGCCTGCTGGGCGATGAGCGCCGCGTAGTCGTAGCCGTCGATGCCCTGGAGCTCGCCCTGGGCCTTCTCCAGCTTGGAGCGCGCCGTGCCCAGCTTGCGCTCGACCGAGCTGCGCTTCTTCTTCAGCTCGCGCAGCTCCTTGTTGCTCATGCCGCCTTCCTCGGCGCCAGCAGGGGCCGCGCCCTTGGCGCCGACGCCCAGGGCCTGCACAGGCCCGCCGGCTGCCGCTGCGGCGGCACGCGCGCGCTGGTCGAGCACCTCGAGGTACTGCTCGACGCCGCGCGGCATGTGGATGAGCTCGCCGTCGATGAGGGCGTACTGGTCGTCTGTGACGCGCTCTGTGAGGTAGCGGTCGTGGCTCACCAGCAGCAGGGTGCCCGGCCAGCTGTCGAGCAAGCCCTCCACCTGGGCGAGCATGTCCGTGTCGAGGTCGTTGCCCGGCTCGTCGAGTATGAGCACGTTGGGGCGGTCGAGCAGGATGAGGCACAGCTGCAGGCGCCTGCGCTGGCCGCCGCTCAGGTCGCGCACGGGACAGTTGAGCTGCGCGG
>SFLO01000202.1 GCA_004553405.1 Coriobacteriaceae bacterium | reverse complement strand
GCGGGCAGCGCGTGAAATCTGAAGATTCCCCTTGAGTATACGGTAACCGTACACTTTAGAGTGCGGTCATCAGATAAGACAGGGCGGTATCTCGTGGGACAGCTGCCGCCTGCCCGAGCTGAGGATCAGGTGATGTGCAAGGCGCTCTCAAGACTCCCCCTGTAACGGCACTCGGTTCCCTGCAACGACTTGAGTGCGCTTCATACACGGCGCGAGGCACGCTTGCCCGCGCCGTGTTTTTCGCTGTGTGAAACTGTCGCAGGGCTGCGCTAAAGTATCTGCCTTGAGATGAGAGTGTGAAAAGAGGTGCGCACATGGCACAGACATCCCCGCTGTTCGAGTTCACGCCAGAAGAGAAGGACGCCCTGCGCGAGCGCTATGCCGCCCAGCAGGCGCTGCTGTCGCCCTATGCCTGCCATGACGAGGACGCCCTGCGCGAGCGCCAGGAGAACTACCTCGACCCAGACGTCTACCTGGGCCGCCCGCCCTTCGTGGTGGATGTGGAAAAGATCGTCCACAACCCCTTCTACAGCCGCTGCGCAGACAAGACCCAGGTCTTCTCGCTCGTCCGCAATGACGACATCACGCGCCGCTCCTTCCACCTGCAGGTGGTGAGCCGCGTGGGCCGTACCATCGGCATGGCCCTAGGGCTCAACCTCGACCTCATCGAGGCCATCGCCGTGGGCCACGACCTGGGCCACACGCCCTTCGGCCACGAGGGAGAGCACCTGCTGAGCGGCATCTACCGCAGCCGCACGGGGCGCTACTTCAACCACAACGTGCACAGCGTGCGCCTGCTGCGCACCATGGCAAACACCAACCTCTGCCTGCAGACCTACAGCGGCATACTCAGCCACTGCGGGGAGAAGGCCTTTTTGGAGTACCGCCCGGCGCCGTGTGACAGCTTCGAGCAGCTCGACCGCATCATGGACGAGTGCTACCTCGACCAAAGCAATATCGCGGACCTGCGCCCCAGCACGCTCGAGGGCTGCGTGGTGCGCATCAGCGACATCATCGCCTACGCCGGCAAAGACCGCCAAGATGCAGAGCGCATCCACCTCAAGGAGCTCGGCAGCTATGCGGAAAGCCCCCTCGTGGGCGCGCTCAACCACCAGATCATCTACAACGTCACGCGCAACATCATCAAGAACTCGCTCGGCAAGGACTACATCGCCATGGACGAGGAGGTCTTCGCCGCTATCGACGCGATACGCAAGGAGAACTTCCGCGAGATTTACGGCAGCCCCTTCGTGCGCGAGCGCATCGCGCCGGTGGGCCAGATGATGGAGCTTCTCTACCTGCGCTTTATCGACGACATCCAGCGCGGTGACGAAAGCTCTCCCATCTTCAGGCACCACGCGAACAACGCCTTCATGCGCTACGACTACTCCTGGGAGCTCGAGCACCGCCCAGACGACGTCGTGGTCGACTACATCGCGTCCATGACAGACGACTACTTCGTCGAGCTCTTCGCGCACCTCTTCCCGGACAACCCTTTGAACAAGCAGATCAGCTACGTGCCCTACTTCAGCGGCACGCAGCGCTAGAGGAGGACCATGCACTACCAGCAGACGGTTTTGGACAACGGCGTCACCGTGGTGACCGAGCACATGGGCGGGGTGCGCTCTGCGGCCCTGGGCCTGTGGGTGCGCACCGGCTCGAGGGATGAAGCCCCCGAGCAAGCCGGCATCTCTCACTTCATGGAGCACATGCTCTTCAAGGGCACGCCCACCCGCAGCGCCCTGCAGATATCTGCCGCCTTCGATGCCCTGGGGGCAGAGGCCAACGCCTTCACCAGCAAGGAGCAGACCTGCTTTTACGCTCGCATGATGGACGACAAGCTCGCCAGCTGCTTCGAGATACTGGCAGACATGCTGGTCAACGCCTCGCTGGCAGACGAGACGGCCGCCCCCGAACGAGAGGTCGTCATCGAGGAGATAGCCCGCGCCCAAGACACCCCGGACGACTATGTCTTCGACCTCTTCTTCGGGGCTGCGGTGCCCGACTGCTCCTTGGGCCGCCCCATCCTGGGCAGCAGGGAGAGCGTCTCTGCCTTTGGCAGCGCCCAGCTGCGCGCCTACCACAGCGCCAGCTACACTGGCGGCAACGTCACGGTTTCGTGCTGCGGCAACGTCGAGCACGAGCAGGTCGTGCAGCTCGCCCAGCGCTGGCTGGGAGGGCTGCGCCCCGGCCCGCGCCGTGTGCGCCCCGCCCTCCAGCCGGGCGAGCCCCTGGGCCTGCTTGCCCGCAGCAAGGACTGCGAGCAGGCCCACCTCGTCTACGGCTGCCCCAGCGTGAGCCTGCGCGACGAGCGCCGCTACGCCTACGCCCTGGTAGACGCTGCCTTGGGCGGCTCTATGAGCTCGCGCCTGTTCACGGAGGTCCGCGAAAAGCGCGGCCTGGCCTACTCCGTCTACTCCGCTAGCCAGCCGCA
>SFLO01000201.1 GCA_004553405.1 Coriobacteriaceae bacterium | reverse complement strand
GAGGAGGACTCCCAGCTGGGAGACTTCATCGAGGACCACGAGGCCGTGCGCCCGGACGACGCCGCCGGCTTCACCATGCTGCAAGAGCAGCTGGGTAAGGTGCTCGACGGCCTGGCCGAGCGCGAGCGCAAGGTCATCGAGCTGCGCTTCGGCCTCAAGGACGGCCATCCCCGCACGCTCGAGGAGGTCGGCCGCGAGTTTGGCGTCACGCGCGAGCGCATCCGCCAGATCGAGAGCAAGACCCTCGCCAAGCTGCGCCACCCCAGCCGCAGCAGCAAGCTCAAGGACTACCTGGAGGAGTAGTACAATCTCCCTCAGCCCTTTGGGCCCATGGCGCAACGGTTAGCGCAGGGGACTCATAATCCCTGGGTTGTAGGTTCGAATCCTACTGGGCCCACCAAGAACACGACCACGAGCCAGCAAGCTGACAGCCTGCCGGCTCGTTTTCTTTCGAGGGAGATAATGGCGCAATCATCTGGGGGAGATGGGATGCAGGGGAGGAAAACAAAAAGGGCCGCGCTGGGCGGCCCTGAGCATGTGGAGCGGAAGACGGGGCTCGAACCCGCGACCCCAACCTTGGCAAGGTTGTGCTCTACCAACTGAGCCACTTCCGCAAAAAGTGGAGGCGACGACCGGAATCGAACCGGTGATAAAGGCTTTGCAGGCCTCTGCCTTACCGCTTGGCCACGTCGCCAGCCATGCGCGCCTTGGTGAAAAGAGCCGACTTGGAAAGCCGGCTCCCTACATTCAATGGAGCGGAAGACGGGGCTCGAACCCGCGACCCCAACCTTGGCAAGGTTGTGCTCTACCAACTGAGCCACTTCCGCGTGCGCAAGCCGATACTATAAAGGAAGGCTGTGGGCAGTGCAAGAAGAAATTTGAAAAAACTGGAGCCCACATCGATCTAGGCCCTGGGCGCTGCATGCGGAAGGCAAAAAGCTGAAAAAAGGGGCTTGCGCGAATCTGTGGATGCTGTATAGTATCTCCTCGCCGATGAACGGCCGATGGGCGGTTAGCTCAGGGGGAGAGCACTACCTTGACACGGTAGGGGTCACTGGTTCGATCCCAGTATCGCCCACCATCGAATTCTCAGAGAGCCCTTCGAGGCTCTCTTTTTGTATGTCCGGGGGAGGCCCGCAGCGCCGGCCCCCAGAGCGAGAAAGTTGGTAGCACGGCAGATGGATAGCAGGTACATCGACACCCAGGCGGGGCTCGAGCAGCTGGCGGCAGACCTCGAGGGCTCTGAGGTCCTCGCTGTCGACACCGAGTTCCTCCGCGAGAAGACCTACTACCCCAAGCTCTGCCTCATCCAGCTCAACAACGAGGAGATCCAGGCCATCGTCGACCCGCTGGCAGTGCGCAGCCTGGAGCCCCTGGCCGCCATCATGGCCAGCCCGGCCTGCGTCAAGATCTTCCACTCCGGCTCTCAGGACATCGACATCCTTTACCACGAGCTGGGCGTCATGCCCACGCCGCTGTTCGACACCCAGATGGCCGCCGCCCTGATGGGCTTTCCGCTGCAGGTGGGCTACGGCCCCTTGGTGCAGGCGCTTTGCAACGTGCGCCTGGCCAAGGCAGACAGCTACACGGACTGGTCGCGCCGCCCGCTCACCACCAACCAGCTCAAGTACGCTCTTGACGACGTGGTCTACCTCCCCAAGATGTACCGCCACATGGAGCGCGCCCTGGCCAAGCAGGGCAGGAGCAGCTGGCTCGACGCCGACTTCGCCCGCCTGGCAGACCCCGCCAAGTACGACAACGACCCGATGGACATGTGGCGCAAGGTCAAGCGCGTGGCATCGCTCAGCCACGGCCAGATGGCGGTGGCCCAGGAGCTCGCCGCCTGGCGCGAGCGCGAGGCCATGGAGCGCAACATCCCGCGCAAGTGGGTCATCCCAGACGAGGCGCTCATCGAGATCGCCCGCAAGAGCCCCAAGAGCATCGACCGCCTCATGGAGGTGCGCGGGCTGAACACCAAGCTCACCACCAAGACCGCCCGCAAGGTGCTCGAGGCTGTCAAGAGGGGCCGCGAGAAGGACCCCAAGGACTACCCCTGCCTGCCCAAGCGCCCCAGCGGCTCGCCCGAAGTCGACGGCGCCGTCGACCTGCTGGCCTCTGTGGTGGAGGTGCGCGCCAAGGAGAACGGCGTCGCCGTGCCCGTGCTGGCATCCCGCGACGATCTCGCCCGCCTGGTCCACGGCCACAGGGACGACTGCGAGCTCATGCAGGGCTGGCGCTACGAGATGGTGGGCCGCGAGCTCGAGGCCATCATGGAGGGCAAGCTGGCCGTCTATGTCGAGGGCGGCAGGCTCTGCGTGGGCGAGCGCTAGTTTTCTAACCCCCGCTTTCTTGTCACACCCCCTTGGTAGACTTGTCGCAAAACACAGCGCCCGCAGGGGCGCCTGCTTGCAGGGAGGTGCGCGTGAGCGAGGAGAAGCCG
>SFLO01000200.1 GCA_004553405.1 Coriobacteriaceae bacterium | reverse complement strand
GACTACCGCCCGCTGTGGGTCTCGCTCAAGACCGCCGCGGTGGCCATGATCTTCATCTTCATCCTGGGCCTTGTGGCGGCTTGGCGCAGCATGCACGTCAAGAGCCGCTGGAAAAGCTTGCTCGACTCCCTGTTCACCATCCCCATGGTGCTGCCGCCCACGGTCTGCGGCTTCCTGCTGCTGCTGGTCTTTGGCAAGAGCACCGCGCTGGGCAGGTTCTTCATCGACCACGGCCTCGATCTGGTCTTCACCTGGCCCGCCGCTGTCATCGCCGCGGTGGTCGTGGGCTTCCCGCTCATGTACCGCACGGTGCTGGGCGCCTTCGAGGCCCTCGACGTCAACATGCTCGACGCCGCGCGTACCCTGGGCTGGAGCGAGACCCGCATCTTCTCGAAGCTGATGCTGCCCTTGGCCTGGCCCTCCATCGCCGCGGGCATGGTGCTCGCCTTCGCCCGCGCCATGGGCGAGTTCGGCGCGACGCTCTTCTTCGCCGGCAACTACGCGGGTGTCACCCAGACCATGCCCATCGCCATCTACTTCAACTGGATGGGCGGCTCCACAGACGTTGCGATCTTCTGGGTCGTGGTGGTCATCGTCATCAGCTTCCTGATCATCATGGTCATCAACCTCTACAGCGCCCACGTGCAAAAGTACCGCGCCACCACCGCCAGCGGCATCGACGAGGATATGGGCTTTTCCGGCGAGCTGCCCTCGGGCGCCGCGGATGAGAAGGAGGCACAGCGCTAATGGCACTCGACATCAAGATCAAGAAGCACCTGCCCACCTTCGACCTGGACATCGAGTTCACCGCCGGCGCAGAGGCCATCGGGTTTCTCGGGGCCAGCGGCTGCGGCAAGAGCCTCACCCTGCGCTGCATAGCCGGTGTGGAGACGCCTGACGAGGGGCACATCATCGTCAACGGCAAGACCTTCTTCGACAGCGACAAGAAGATCAACCTCACCCCCCAGCAGCGCAAGACGGCCCTGCTCTTCCAGAACTACCAGCTCTTCCCCAACCTCACGGTCGCCCAAAACGTCGCCGCGGGCATGCCCAAGGGGCTGCCCAAGGAGGAGGTTGCCCAGCGCGTCAAGCACTACCTGGGCATGTTCGACCTCGATGGCTTCCAGAGCCGCTATCCCCTGCGACTTTCTGGCGGCCAGCAGCAGCGCGTGGCGCTTGCCCGCATGCTGGCAGCCGAGCCCGACGTCCTCATGCTCGACGAGCCCTTCTCGGCCCTAGACGCGCATCTCAAGGCGGGCCTGGAGCAAAACATGCTCGACGTCTTCGACAGCTACGAGGGCACCATCCTCTACGTGAGCCATGACATCGACGAGGCCTTCCGCCTGTGCGACCGCATCGCCGTGGTGAGCGGCGGCCACATCGAGGAGATGGGCACGGCGCGCGACATCGTGATGAACCCCACTACGCTGGCTGGCCTCAAGCTCTCTGGCTGCAAGAACATCAGCCGCGCGCACTGGGACCACAACCACACCATCGAGGCGCTCGACTGGGGCATCAGCCTGAGGGTGGGCCCGGACGTGGAGATCCCCGAGGACCTGGCCTACATCGGCGCTCGCGCCAAGTTCATCCGCCTGGCAGACCCGGGCGAGACCGGCCACAACCTCTATGAGATGCGCGTGCACCGCGTGGTGGAAAACCGCTTTGACGCCTTGATCACGCTCGAGCCGCCGGCAGGTGCCGGTGCTGCGGACAAGACGCTCATCTACTGGCGCGTCGACAAGCTCCCGCTCGACGAGAGCCAGATTCCCCGCCCCGGCGACGTGGTCCCCCTGCACTTCGACGCCCGCCACCTCTACCTGGCCACGCGATGAATCTCACGAGCCCCTCGACTGCGAGGGGCTCTGGTTTGAAGATGGCAAAAATTATTCTTAGAAAACTATAGACTTTATTCTTTACTTAGAATATTGTCAGTGTTGCTTCTCTTGGTTCCTCCTTTCCTCGCAGGTTTCCCGCCTGTCTCTCGCCAAGAGGACTCTCTCTCATCGGTAAGCCCCGTTCCCTCGGCGGGGCTTGGCCACCAAGGAAGACCGGCGCCTCGCATCCCCTCTTGCAAGCGAGGCGCCGGGACCGGCGGCGGCAACCCAGCCGGCACAAGACGCCCCGAGCTGTCCCTCGCAGCTCGGGGCGTCTTGTCGACTGCGCGCCTGCGGCTGGAGGAGCGCGGCGTTGACTCTCCGTAACCCTGTGTAACCAAAGCGGCACGCGCATGAACCTTGTGCGTTGCACAGGCTGCGTATAGTAGGTGCTGTAAACCTCTCCTTCCTCTTTCTCGAGGCGCGCGGTACTCCTCCTCTTCCAGCCGCAGCGCCACCCGCCGCAAGGCGGCTCCACCGAGGCCCGGCCCGCATACGGCCGGGCCTCGGTGCGTATGGGGGTCTCTGCGCTTATACTGTGGCCGACATTCCGACGAAGGAGGTTTCCT
>SFLO01000199.1 GCA_004553405.1 Coriobacteriaceae bacterium | reverse complement strand
GACGTGCTGCAGGGCATCGCCATGCTGCTGCGCCAGCTGGCAGAGGGGCGCGCCCAGATCGAGAACGGCTACACCCGTGGCGTGCGCGACGAGGGCAACCCCGCAGCCGTCGCCGCGATCGAGGAGGTCTTCGAGCCCTGCGACGCCGCCTGGCGCGGCCTGGGCAGCATCCCGGGCAGCGGCCTGCGCCTGCGCCCCGCCTTTGCCGCCTTCGACGCCGTGCAGCGCCTGCAGCCGCAGGTCGAGCCCACGGTCGAGCCCAAGGGCTGCCGCTGCGGGAGCGTCCTGCGCGGCGTCATGACCCCCAAGGAATGCCCGCTCTTCAACACCGGCTGCAGCCCAGAGCACCCCGTGGGGCCGTGCATGGTCTCGAGCGAGGGCAGCTGCGCCGCGTTCTACAAGTACCTGCGCTAAGCGCAGGCGCCCTAGCGGCGGCGGTAGTAGACCTTGCCGCCGTTGCGGTCTGCGTTCTGGCGGCGCACCTCGTACTTCTTGGGGAAGTCCTCGAAGAGCTCGATCATCTTGTGATAGCCAAAGTTGCGCAGGTCGAAGTCCGGCTTGGCGCGACGTATCCACTGGGTGACGATCGAGGCGTCTGCCCAGCCGTCGTCGTCGCCGAACTTCTCCGTGCCCTGCTTGAGCAAAAAGTGCACCTGGCTCAGGCCGTCCAGGCGGGCCTTGCGCTGGTCGCCCTTGCTCAGCGGCTGCTCTGCGGCGCTGTCTTCGGGCTCGTCGTCTTCGAGGTCGAGGTTTTCCAGGTAGATGAAGTTGTCGCAGGCGTTGCGGAAGGCCTCCGGGGTCTTCTTCTCTCCCACCCCAAAGACCATCGCGCCGCTTTCCTGCAGGCGGATGGCCAGCGGGGTGTAGTCGCTGTCGCTCGCCACGATGACGAAGGAGTCGTAGGCGCCCTTCATGAGCAGGTCCATAGTGTCGATGACTAAGGCCATGTCCGTGGCGTTCTTGCCCTTGGTGTAGTCGAACTGCTGCACGGCGCGGATGGCCAGGCGTTTGAGCTCGGACTCCCACTTGCGCAGGGAGTCCTTGCGCCAGTTGCCGTAGGCGCGCCTCACCACGATGCGCCCCATGGTGGAAATCTCGTTGATGATTGCTTCCAGCTTGGAGAGCTGGGTGTTGTCTGCGTCGATGAGGAGCGCGATGCGCTGGAGGTTCTCCATGAGGGCGGTGCTGCTTTCTGGTTGGGCCGCGGGGGCGCGCTTGCAATGCGCCCATGATAGCGGCCGCGGGTGACGGCTCGCTAACAGGGCCTGCGGCAACTGGCGGCTGGCAGCGGGCGCAGCGCGACCCTAGGCGCGGATGACGCGCAGGGCCTGGGGCACCACGCGGATGCGGTATTCCGGCGCGCTGAAGGGCTCGCCGTCGATCTGGCAGGGCGGCGTCCCCTCGAAGCGGAGCACGACCTCCTGCACGCGGCTGAGCTTGATGGCCGGGTGCCCCACGTGGTGGCCGCCCTTGGCGCTGAGGAAGACCTTGATCGCGCGCAGCACGCTGATGGGCCCGTTGGCCACGCAGACGTCGAGCAGGCCATCATCGAGACGCGCCTTGGGGCAGATCATAAAGCCGCCGCCGTAGGTGGGGCCCACCTGCACGGCGATGAGTATGGCGCTGCCGCCCTGGCGCAGGCTCATCTCGCCCTTCTCGTCGAGGGAGGACATCTCGTAGGGGTGGAAGTCCAGGTGGCGGACGAACTGGTGGATGCCCTCTTCGAGGTAGAGCCGCGTACCGCTCTTGCCGTCCTTCTTGCGACGCTCCATGGTGCCCAGCGCGATGGCGGCGTCGAGCCCGAACGAGAGCGTCTCGAGGAAGTACTCCCCGTTGACCATGCCCAGGTCCGTGAGCTGGGCATGGTAGCCAAGCAGCTGCTGCACGGCCTGGGGCACCTTGAACGACATCCCCAGCGAGCGCGCGTAGTCGTTGCCAGAGCCCACGGGGATCAGCCCGAAGGCTGGGCGCTGCGCGGCGTCGAGGCCCATGAGGCCGCAGGCAACCTCGTGGGCGATGCCGTCCCCGCCCAGGGCCACCACGGTCTGGTAGCGCCCGCCCAGCTGCTCGGCCAGCTGCCGGCCGTGGCCTGCGGCGCTCGTGCGCACGACGTCGGGGCCGTCTGGCAGCTGCGCGCGCAGCAGTTCTTCGGCCGTGCGCGCGGCGGTCTCTCCCTCGCCGCTTTTGGCGGTGGGGTTGACGATGAGGAGGGTCTTTCCCAGGTTCATGACGGTGCTGCTCCGGTGAGGTCGATGAGGCTGCGGTGAGGGGGAACAGCGGCGCCGGCCCCGGGCTGCATGCCCCTGGAGCCGGCGCCACATGGGGCTGCGGTCTTAGATCGCGGACTCCAAGAAGTCGATGGTGTCTTCCTCGACGATGAACTTGAGGGTCTCGTAGTTGTGGATCTCGTGCCTGTAGCCGGGGTAGAGGATGCTGGTGACCTCCTCATG
>SFLO01000198.1 GCA_004553405.1 Coriobacteriaceae bacterium | reverse complement strand
CTGGCAGGGGCGCTCGCTGAGGATCGTCGCGGTGTGCCCGGAAAGAAGCGCGGGAGACGAGCTGCTCGCCTACCTCACCACCCACTGCGGGGTCTACGACGTCATATACGGTGAGGACGGGGCGCACATCGCCCATGAGCTCTCCTCCATCTTGCAGAGGCCCCGCACGCGCAGGGACGTCTTGCACCTGCTCGACGACAGCCCTCAGCGCCGCTTTGCAAAGGAGAGCGCGCTCAGGCCCTTCGGGGCTGTGGAGGCGATCGTCCCCGTCGAGGAGGGCAGGGGCCTCGTCATCCGCATCAGCATCGAGTCGAACGGGCCGCGGCTCTCCTGAGAAAAGAAGGAAGGGCGCCCCGCGTGGGACGCCCTTCCGTTAAGCAGCTATGCCTGTGAAGTTGATTACTTCAGGGAGATAGCGGCGCCGGCCTCCTCGAGCTTTGCCTTGGCAGCCTCGGCGTCCTCCTTCTTCTGGCCCTCGAGCAGGGTTGCGGGAGCGCCCTCGACGGCAGCCTTGGCCTCCTTCAGGCCCAGGCCGGTGAGCTCGCGGACAACCTTGATGACGGCGATCTTGTTGTCGCCGAAGCCCTCGAGAACGACGTCGAAGGAGGTCTTCTCCTCGGCAGCGCCAGCCTCGGCAGGGGCAGCGGCAACAGCGGCGGTAGCGGACACGCCGAACTCCTCGCAGATCATGTCGCGGAGCTCAGCCAGCTCGAGCAGGGTCTTCTCGCCCAGAGCAGCAATGATCTCTTCGTTGGTAAGAGCCATGTTGTTCTTCCTTTCAATGGTCGCCTGCATCCTCGCTAGGCGACGTTACATACAAAACGGGTCGTCATGCCGCCTCTTGGCGGCGTGGCATTATGCAGCTTCCTTCTCGGACATCTCGCCGAAAGCGATGGCGAGCTGAGAAGCGACTGCGGTGAGGGAGCAAGCGATCTGACCGATGAGCTGGTCGCGAGAGGGGAGAGAAGCGATGCGGGTCACTTCCTCTGCGCTCATGACAGCGCCATCCATCAGGCCGCCCTTGATCTCCAGGTTCTTGTTCGCCTTGGCGACATCGTTGGCGGCCTTTGCGGGAGCGGCCACGTCCTCACCAGCGAAAATGAACGCGGTGGGGCCAGCGAGGATCTCCTCGCAGGTGGGAAGCTCGAGCTGGGCCAGAGCGCGGACAGCGAGGGTGTTCTTGTACACCTTCATCTCGCCACCGGCGGCAACAACGTTGCGGCGAAGCTGCTGGGTCTCCTTGACGGTCAGGCCACGAGCGTCGATGTACCAGACAGCGGCAGCGTTCTGGATCTTCTCGGCGATCTCCTGGATCTGATCAGCCTTCTTCTGAGTGGGCATGTGCACCTCCTTCCAAAACAAAATCGACCCCCGCTTGACAGTGGGGGTCGATGTGCACATGCCTCTTAAGCTGTGTGATCAACCACCTCGGCGGGCGGAGCTCTCGCTCCCTTAGAACCCCTGTGCGGGATTACCGGCTGTCTTTGGTAGCGGGTAAGCTAAACAAACGCGAGTATGATAGCTCTTCGGCTTAAACAGCGCAAGGATTTTTTATCGAGCTCAGGCAAAGAGCGGGAGCTCCGCGCCGGCGGGCTGGGGGTCGCTCACCTCGAGGCTACCGTCTTGCGAGCGGCGGAACAGGATGAACCCGCTCCAGGCCTCGCCGGTGCCGCGCTGCGCGAACTCGAACACGATGGCAGGGTCGCCCGAAGACGACTCGTCTCCCTGGACAACGCCCTCATAGGCGATGGCGTAGAGGCTGCACGAGGCACCGAGGTCTTGGACCTGCTGGCATGCGGCCCGATAGCAGCCGTCTGGGTCGTCATCCTCGAAGGCGAAGAAGTCCTCCTCGGCATCCGTGAGCAGGAGCACGGGAAGGCTCCCCTCCATCTCGAGGATGTTGATGGCCTCCCCGATGAGGTCGCAGGTGAGGGCATCGAGTTCTTCAGAAACCTGGGACATCGCGTCCCTCCTTCCCATGGCGGCGCCGCAGCGCCGGATGCATCGCTAGACGGCGCGGTCCTTGACCAGATCTGCCAAGGTCACGCTGTCGATATAGGCGGTTATGGCCTCGTCGAGCCCCTTCCAAAACGGCAGGGTCACGCAGAGGTCTGCGCGGGGGCAGTCGATCTCGTCGCTTGCAAGGCAGGCGACGGGGGCGAGGTTGCCCTCTCCGGCGCGGAGGATGTCCCCCGTGGTTATCTCCGAGGGGTCGCGGGTGAGCAGGTAGCCGCCATTGGCGCCGCGCACGCTCTTGAGGAAGCCCGCCTTGGAGAGAGGGGGCACGATCTGCTCGAGGTACTTGAACGAGACGCCCTGGCGCTCTGCGATGTCGTGCAGGGGGACGGGAGACGTGCCGTCTTGCATCGCGATGTCGAGCATCAGGCGCAGTGCGTAGCGCCCCTTCGTTGAGATGACCACTGGGCTTTCCTTCCCAAGATGTCTGGCGGG
>SFLO01000006.1 GCA_004553405.1 Coriobacteriaceae bacterium | reverse complement strand
TCCTTCTTCTTGCGGCCGAGCTTGCCGAAGACCCCGCCCACCTTGTCCATGAAGCCATGCATGCGGCTCGCGGGGGCATCGATCTGGGCATCCATGTTGGGTGCGAAGCCGTTGAAGGCGTCTCCCTCATCGCCGAAGTCATAAGCAGAGGCCTGGCCGAAGGGATCGCCCGCAGCGTTGGAAGAGCCAATGCTGGGGAAGGTGCCCGTCAGGCTGGGGAACGAGCTGGTGCTGCCGGGAGCGGCGGAATAGTCGCCCACCGCGGGGAACTCGGTGGACAGCGCGGGGCTGACAGCCGGGAAGGCAGTGGAGACGCTGGGGTTGATGAGCGAGGCGTTGGCTGCCGGGTCGCCCTTGGGGGCGAAGGGGTCGAAGGCCGGCTGCTGGGGTGCGGCCTGGATGGTGTCGTGGAACTCGGAGTCAACCGCTGCCGCCTGGTAGGAGGCGGAGAGCATCTGCGCGGCGTCCGAATGCGTGTCTGCAGCCTTGGTGGGTACAAAGTCGCTGCCTGCGCGACGCGCGGTGGGCTTGGCGTTGCGCTTGGGCTGGGCTGCCTGCTGGGCGGCCTTGGCCTCCTTGGCAGCGGCGCGGCGAGCCTGCAGGGCCTTGAAGCTTCCGGTGAGGCCGGCGGAGAGGGGCCTCTCCTGCTGGGGGGCGTCTTCATCGTCGACGAGCTCGACGGGTTCTTCGGCGCTTGCGGCGGCAAGGCCCGCGTCGCCTGCGTCGACAGCCGCGTAGGTGGCAAAGCCGTTGGACTCGGCGGACTCTGCCCCGATGACGGGGATGCGCCCGGTCAGGCCAGCGCGGTTGGCAGCGGCAGCGAGCTCGTCGATGACGTCGCCCTCCTCGAAGCCGCCCTCGATGCTGGGCTCGAGGTCCTCGACGTCTGCCTCGGCGAGCTGGCCCTTGAAGGCGGCAAGCGAGATGACGTTGTCGCGCGCGGGAGCCGCAGGCTCGGGCTGGGCATCGGCGAAGCTGAAGCTGGGAACGGGCGCCTCCTCCAAGGTGGGAAGCTCGAAGAGCGGGGCGCTGGCGCTGGGCATCTCCTGGGGGTCGACGCCCAGGTCGACGAGGATGTCGTCGACAGAGCGGCCCTGGATGTGCTCGACCGCGGGCTCAGACGCGTCGGGCTCGGGCGCGTCGGGCTCGGGCGCGGCGACCTGGGCTGCCTCGTCTTCCTCGGCGCGGCGCTGGGCCTGCATGGCGCGGGCCTGCTCGCGGGTAGTGGGCATGCTGGCATAGCGGGAGCGCAGCTCGAGCTCCGCCCCATCCGCAGGCTCGCTCGCGGCGGCCTTGCGCTTTGCAGCGGTGTACCAAGAGGGCAGGCTGGCGTCGAGCTCGTCTTCGAGAGAGGCGGGCGCGGACTCGAGCTCTGCCGCGGCAACGGCTGCGGCTCCGGCAGCTGCGGCAGCCGCAGCGACCGGTGCTGCCTCCGCAACGGGCAGCTCGACGGCGCAGGCGGCGGGCTCTTCCTCTGCCGCCTCTGCCTCGGGCTCGTCCTCGGCAGCCTCGGCTGCTCCGGCCGCGGGCTCGTCCTGAGCGGGGGCGGGCTCCTCGGCAGGGGTGGGCATGGAAACGCTTGCGTCTTCTGCGTACTCGAGCTCGACGCCCTCGGGCACCAAGCCGGCAGCGCGAGCCTCGTCCTCGCCGTGGATGACGGGCTCGGGTGCGGATGCGGGTTCGTAGGACTCCTGCTCGGGGTCGAAGGTGCCCGCAGACTGCTCGGGCTGGAAGGTCTCGACGGGCGGCATTGCGGCAGCAGCCGCCTCGGCCTCGCGAGCCTCCTTCTTGGCGGCGGTCTCCTTGGCAAAGCGCTCGCGCTCTGCGGGGTCGAGCAGGCGGCGCGCCAGGCCCAGCATGACGGCGATGGACGAGGCATTGTCGTTCGCGCCGCTCACATAGGGCGTGAAGCGGTTGGCGGCGATGCAGAGCATCCACAGCAGCAAGAACACGCAGGCAATGAGGCTCACGATCCACAAGACGAAGTCCACGGTCTCGGGCCAGGGGAAGGGCAGCATGCGGATGAGGAAGGCGGCGCCCAGGCCGATCATGCAGAAGTAGGCGGCCTTCTTGAGGATGGGCAGGGCGTTGACCACAGCGGGCATGGCCTCGGGCTGGGCGCGCACGGTGTCGAGGTGCGCGACCACGACCACCTTGCGGCGGCGGCGCTCACGCGCCACCGAGCTGGGCACATAGCGGGCGACCACGTTTTGCGAGACGCCGCGGCACAGGGCCTTGGAGAGGATGGGGCGGTTGAAGCGCTCTGTGAAGAAGAAGACCAAGGCGGCGGCCACCAGCAGCAGGCCGATGGCGAAGAAGGTGGTGGACAGCCCGGGGACGAACTTCCCCAAGCCGCTGAGGACAGTGCCCATGATGATCAGCCCGAAGCTCAGGGCATAGGGCCAGCGCACCCCGGTGGGCGTGGCGAATTCGTCGATGTTGACTTCGAGGCCTGCGTCCTGCAGGTTCTGGGCTACGTAGAGGGAGGCCTGGTGCTCCTCCTCGGTGCTTACAGGGCGCGGACCTATCTCGTCCGTCAGCACCTGCACATGTTCCATGAGTTCGGCCATGATGAGAGGGCCCTCCTCTGGGAATAGGGTATAAACCAGCTTATTTTAGCTTAGAGGTCACATTAGCGCCAAATCTACGGGTTAAGCGCAGATGAACCGAGCTGCACGAGGGCACGCTAGTAGGCTTGACTCCTGTTCAGCGAGGGCACAAGAACGTGAAGGTAATCGGACCTTTTTCCTACACTCTGGGAATTGGACTCGGTTGATCCTGCATTCTTTTACCTCGACGCCAGGAATCAACAATAGCGACTTCGGCGCTAGCGATCGGCTTGCCTCGCATGTTGCGCATTGGCATGTTCCTGCGACGGATGACGAAGCTCCCGAGCTAGTTGTTAGTCTCTAATAGATGTAGAGTGTCGAAAGCAACCCTAGCGAGGAGGATTCTGTGGATAACATCATTTCTAAAATCATCAACAAGGCACTCGATGGCAACCTGCTCGAGCGCGCAGAAATCATCGCGTTGTTGAGCGTTGAGAACCTCTCTGGAGAGTCCTTCGCCATCCAGCAGGCGGGGCGTGCCTTCACCTCGCAGCTCTGCAACGGCGAGGCGGAGATTCACGCCCACATCGGCTTGGATGCCGGTGCCTGCCCCAGCGACTGCAAGTTCTGCTCCTTTGCCGCCTCCAACCGCATTTTCAAGGGGCATCAGGAGCATCCCGTGGAGAAGATCGTCCAGGAAGCTCTCGATCTCGAGGCGGCGGGTGCAAACGCGCTCTACCTCGTGACCACAACGCGCTATGACAAGGAGAAGTTCCTCGAGGTCGCAAAGCAGGTGATTGCATCCCTCAGAAGCGATGTCCCCCTCGTCGCCAACATCCCCGACTTCGACGAAGACTATGCAAAGGAGCTCGCGCGCATCGGCATCAAGGGTTGCTATCACGTTGTCCGCTTGGGAGAGGGTGTCTACACCCGATGCAACGTCGAGGACCGCCTGCGCACCATGCGCGCCGCAAAGGACGCCGGCCTCGTGCTCGGCAACTGCATCGACCCCATCGGCCCCGAGCACTCCCCCGAGGAACTGGCAGACCTCATCCTCATGGCCCGTGAGTTCGAGGTGGGCTTCTCTGGCGCCATGCGCCGCAATACCGTGGCAGGCACCGCCTTCGAGAAGTACGGCAACATCCCCTATGGGCGCTTGGCAACCTACGCCGGCGCGTGCGCCCTGGCAACTGGCCCCGGCATCAAGGGCAACTGCACCCACGAGCCCAACACCCTGTGTGCCCAAGCTGGGGCAAACGTCATGTGGGCCTCCCGCGGCACAGACCCGCGCGACACCAACATGGACACCGCCCGCGGCCTCTCTGTCGACCAGGTGCGCGAGATGTACTTCGACACTAGCTGGAAGGTCCACAAGGGACCCTCGATCTTCTACTAGGCTAGGGCATACAGACACAGTGAGAGGAGGGGCGCCGCCTAGTATTGCCCCTCCTCTCACTGTGTCTGTATGCCCTAGCCTTGCCGCAGGAGCTTGCCTCTCAGGGGCTCTTGGGCTTCCATTACGTTCAGCAGGTGGCATCCCTTGAATACCTGTTCTCCCAAGGCATCGACCTCGTCTGGGAAAAGCACGTAGTCGAGTGCCCTGCACCCGAAGAAGGAACGACTGCCCAGCTCGAGCAAACGGTCTGGAAAGCGCACCGCCTCCAGCGCCGTGCAGCCGGAAAACGCCCTTTCCCCCACTGACTCGAGGCCGTCGGGCAGGTTTGCACACTCGAGGGAGCGGCAGTTCATAAAGGCCTTGGCGCCGATTCTTCGCAAATCCTGGGGCAGCTCGCCGATCCTCAGCGAGCTGCAGCCCTGGAAGAGCGCCACGGGAAGCTCGCGCAGCTGTGAGGGGAGGAGAACCTCCTCGAGCTGCGTGCAGTGTTCGAAAGCTGCCTCACCTAGGCGCTCGAGGCTTTCAGGGAGCACCACGCGGCGCAGGCCGGTGCAACCTGAGAACGCGCGCTCGCCGATGTAGGCGACACCTTGGGGGACCGCCAGCTCCTCGGGCAGCTCGCAGCCGCGAAAGGCACCACCGCCTATACCCACCAGACCCTGTGGGAAGACGAGCTGGCAGCCATCCTCGGGCTGCCAGCTCTCTATGATTATCTTGAAGCCCATGCCTTGCAGGACCCTATGAGTGCTTGCCGCAACAGCAACCGGCGCCGGAGCTGGCGATGGGATCGGGCATAACGTAGTTGGAGGGGTCACCGGTGACCCACCAGTTGTTGCCGTCGGCGCGGAAGCGCGGGTCGGGGTTGATGACCGCCGGCACGAAGCCGGCCTTGCGAATCTCCTCCTTGGCCTGTTCGACGGTGAACCCCTTCCACACATCTTCGTTGAACTCGGTGTCGCGCGGGTTAGCGCCGCGTTCGACGGTGAAGCCGCAGCCGCCGGAATAGAGGGCCTCGGGCAGGGGCGGGTGGCAGCTGACGCAGCGGATACTCGCACCCACGGCCAGGCGCACGGTGGCCAGAATCTGCAGCATGCGCTCCCTGGGCACATCCGGCATGCCCTCGAAGGGGGTGCCGGGGACGTTTACGCGGAACATGACGCCCATGCTGTAGGGGTGCAGGGACATGTTGTAGAGGATCTTGTCGGCGAGCTCCTCGTTGGTGTGCTCGACGCCGATGGGCTCGATACAGGTGCCCCAGCGCAGGGGGCTGTCTGCGATGGCGCGGATGGTCTGCTCGCGCAGCTCAACGCTGAAGGGGGTGTCGATGCCCTCTCGCATGCGAATCACGTGGTAGGCGCTGGTGGCGCCAGCCTGGTAGGCGGCCTCGGCCATGGCAGGGGTCATCTCGCCGACGTTGAGGTTGATCATATAGTCGCCCGGCACGGCCTCGCGGATGTCATGCAGCCACTCGGTGAGCACCTTGAGGTCGTAGAACTCGGTGGAGCGCAGGGTGAGGGTGGTGACGCCGGCCTCCACATAGGCGCGGGCCATCTCGATGACCTCTTCCTTGGTGTAGACGATCTCTTCCTTCACCAGGCCCCACTCGGTGCCAAAGGAGCAGAACTTGCAGTTCATGTCGCAGCTGCACAGGTCGACGCCGATTGCGCCAGAGATGCCGCAGCGGTTCTTGGATGCGACGTGGGCGACCTTGTTCGCGCACTTGCGCAGATAGGCGGCTTCCTCGGAATTGGGGTCGAGTTCGAGCATCTTGATGATGACTTCGCGCGGTTGGACGGCCAGGCGCAGGGCTTCGTCCGTCGCGTGGTCGATCATTTCCTTGATTTCTTCGTTCATGTGAAGTTCCTTTCAATTGAGGGGCGAGCAGCAGGACGACTAGCGCCAGGTGGTGAACTTCTTCTGAAGCCAGGCGCTGAAGTAGTTGAGCACGGTGACGGTTGCACCGCAGGTAATGATTCCCGCATAGATGTTGGCGTAGTTGGCGAAGACGTTGGCATTGGAGATCCAGTAGCCGATGCCGCTCTTCGCACCGAAGGACTCCGCGTACATCAGCATGAGGAAGCCCGTGGTGAGAGAGACGCGCAACCCCTTGAGAACGTCGGGCACGATGTAGGGCAGGATGATCTTGCTGATCATGGTCACCGTGGAGACCTTCATCACGCGCGCGCTGTCCACTATGGCAGGCGGCAGCGAGCCTACGCGCAAGATCATGCTGAGGAACTGGGGCCAGAACACGCCGATGAGGATGACCATGATGGCGGCCCAGCGGTACGTGGGCATGATGATCACGAGGAAGGGCGTGAAGACGACGGAAGGGATGGGCGCGAAGACGTTGGCAATGGGGTAGAACATCGCCCGCAGGCGGGGGATCCATCCGCAGACGACGCCCAGGATCACGCCCAGCAGAGTGCCGAGGACAAAGCCCGTGAGCAGGAGCTGCAGGGACGAGACGACGTTGAGGGCGAGCTCGGGACCATGCTCGACGAAAACGTTGAAGACATTTTCCGGCGAGGGGACAAGCACGTTGTGCGCGAAAGCGGTCTTGGGTCCAGCCACCTCCCAGGAGATGAAGAGCAGCCACACCAAGCATATGATGTCGCTCGACCCAGCGGGCATGGGCTCCTTCCTGCGCCCAACAGCGACAGCTGCCAGATAGAGCAGCTCGACAACGCAGATTGCGAGGAAGAGACCCAGCGGATCGCTGACATTGCGGCGGGCGTTGGGCACGAAGACGATGATGGATACGAGCACAGCCAGCAGGACGTGCGCCAGGATGAAGCGGCGCTTGATCGACTTTGTCACTGCGCCCCACCTCCGTCGAAGACGCGCTCTCTGTCCGCCTGGTCCATCCTGGTTTCCTCGGCGGCGTAGAACAGTGTGAGCAGGCGGGAGCGCAGCTGGCGGAACTCATCCGTCTGAGAGAACAGCTCGGGATCGCGTGGGCGCAGGGCCTCAACGCGGAACTCCTCGAGGAAGCGGCCGCCGCTCATGAAGACGATGCGGTCTGCGAGCAGGAGGGCCTCGTCGATGTCATGCGTGACGAAGATTGCCGTCTTGCAGGCACTGCCGCCCATCCAGAGCTCTTCCATCAGGATCTGGAGCTCGCGGCGCGTCTTGACATCTAGGGCACCGAAGGGCTCGTCGAAGAGCAGGGTCTCGGTGTCCATGGCAAGGGCGCGCGCGATGGCAACGCGCTGCTGCATGCCGCCGGACAGCTGGTAGGGGTACAGGTCTGCAGCCTTGGACATGTTGACCTTGGCGAGGTGCTCGTCGGCGATTCTGGAAACCTCGCCCTTGCACAGGTTTCGACCAAGCTCCAGCGAAGCCTGGTTGATGCCGAACTCGATGTTCTCCTTAGCCGTCATCCAAGGGAACAGGGAGTAGTTCTGGAAGACAACGGAGCGGTCGAGTCCGGGTCCTTCCAAAGGCCTGCCCCCGATGCTGATCTGGCCGCAAACCGGTGCTTGGAGCCCCGCGAGGATGCGCAGGATCGTCGACTTCCCGCAGCCGGAATGCCCGACTAGGCACACGAACTCCCCGTCGGCAACCTCTAGGTCGAGGTGCTTGAGCACCAGCTCCTCTTCGGGGATTTCCTCGAGCGCGGGACGCCGACGCCTCGACGAATCAAGGTCCTCGTAGACAAAGCAGACGTCTTCGATGTGCAGTGCTCCCAAGATTCCTCCTCGTTTGACAGTCTGAACAACGCGCAACACGGCGGCCCTCTCGAAAAGGGCCGCCGCACGCTCTCCTAGCCAGCTGCGAGCACAGCCTCTAGTTGTACGTGGGGTAATCCTCGAGCAGCTTCTTGTAGGTGGCGTTGCCCGGTTCGCGCTCGATCAGGATGTCAAGAGCCTTCTTGTAGACGTAGGGCACGGCGTAGTCTGCCATGTCGTAGTCGCTCTGCTCGATCTCCCCGATGTCCATCATGGCCTGGTAGTAGGCAACGACCTTCTTGGTGTGGGGGTCGGGAGAGAGGTCCATGACGTTGCGGTAGGTGTCGGTGCCGTACATCGCCGCCTCGACATAGTCTGCGGGCTGTGCGGAGTACTCCACGAGGCGCTTGATCACGTCCTCCTTGTTGTTGAGGTAGTAGTCGTAGCCGCGGATGAGGGCGACCTCGAAGTCGACCAGGGAGAGGAACTTCTTGTGATAGGCCTCCTCGGAGCAGTTTTGGCGACAGCAAGGGTAGTTGCCGGTGATGTCTGCGGGTATGCCAGCAACCTTGATGTCGTCCATGGAGGTGGAGTAGGAGTAGCCCATGGCGTTGTTAGTGATGAAGAGGTCGCACTGACCGGAACGCAGGCCCTCGAGAGCGGTGGTGGGGTTGTCGACGTACTCGAATTCGACATCCTTGCCCAGCTCGAGGCCGTTGTTCTGCAGGTAGGCCTTGAGGAAGATCTGGCCAGACTCCTCGCGGCTGCAGTCGATCTTGAGGCCGCGGAAGTCCTCCGCGGTCTTAAGCTCGCGGTCGAACTTGGTGGTGGAGATCATCTCGGAGCCATTGAGAATGGTGCCGCCGAATACGAAGATCTCGGTGCCCTGAGAGACATAGGAGCAGGCAGGGACCACACCGAAGAGGTCGATATCGAGCTTGTTGACGGACATAGATGCCATGGCGTCGGCGAGGGCGACAGTCTGGAACTCGACGTCGCACCCTTCCTCTTTGAAGTAGCCGAGCTGATCGGCCAGGATAGCGGGGGCGATCTTGATCAGCTTGCCGGTGACGGCGCAGACAAGGTGCTGGCCCTTGCCCTCGCTCATGAATGCTTCTTCCTTCGTCTCTTCGCTGCTGTTGGATCCGGGGTTGCCACCGCAGCCGGCGAGAGTGCCTGCCGCTGCCACGACCGCTGCGCTTGCAGCTGCGGTTTTGAGGAACCCACGACGCGAGAAGTTCTTCATTTTTTCCCTCTCTCCCATCTCTCGCACAATACCGCCTGTTAATTGACAGACGGCTATATGTGCGTTTATCCAATAGTGGTATCAGTCTATCAAACTAACGCCACTATTGGCGAGTTGCAAATAGCAGGGCTGTGAGATTTCGTTAACGGTGGTAAAACGAAGAGAAATGGACTTGCGCTACTAGTGGATAGAGTCCTATACTAGCGCTTGTCAGTCCTCCCTCAAAACTGGCGAAATCGTTGGGCAGCGTTTGCAGATGCCGCCCTTGGATTCTCCGGGTTATCGGCTCGAGCGGGTTACAGGCCCCCGCTCGAGCCGATTCCGTTTAGTGAGGTTTTTCTAGCGTCTGCGCTTCGGTCGAGCTCGCCCTCGTTCGTGCAGGTGTGCACCAGGTACTCCAGCAGGGCCAGCGGCTTTTGGGTGGGGTGGAGGCGCGCTAGTAGAGGGTGTAGCGCCCGTTGTCCTCAACCAGCGTGACGGGCACCCCGAAGAGCTCGCGCAGATTGGACGTTGTGAGCAGCTCCTCCTTGGGGCCATCTGCCACGATGCGCGCGTCCTTAAGAAACACCACGCGGTTGAATTCCGGCATGATGTCGGCCACGTCGTGGGTAACCATGAGAAGGGTGCGCCCCGCCTGGCCCAGGCTGCTAAGGGACTGGCGCAGGTTCCACTGGGCTTCTGGGTCGAGGCCGATGCAGGGCTCGTCGAAGGCCAGGACCGCCGGGGCGTTGATAAGCGCGCGGGCCACGAGGGCGCGGCGCTGCTGGCCGGTGGAGAGCTTGCCGAGCATCTGGTCGGCGAACTCGTCGATCCTGAGCTCGCGCAGGGACGCATGGGCCTGCTCGACTTGCTGAGGTGTCACCTGGATGTGGTAGGGAACCCCGATGGTGCCGAAGAAGCCGCCGAGCACCACGCCGAGCACCTTGCGGTTGGCGGTGAGGGCCTCTGCGAACGAGGTGGAGACCACGCCCACGGTGCGCTGGATCTCGCGCAGCTCGGCGCGGGGGTTGCCGCGAAAGAGCACGGGCGGCTCCTCGCGCCACAGGGGCATCATCTCCCTGGTGAGCAGTTTGACGAGCGTAGACTTGCCGCCGCCATTGGGGCCCAGCACCACGACGCGCTCGCCTTCCTCGATAACGAAGTCGTCCACGTCCAAGATGATGCGCCCATCCCTGCGAACCTGCGCGTTATGCAGCCTGAGCAGCTCCTGAGCCACAACAGTTCTCCCAACCTTAAGGCGCCCATCCCCCTCCGTCATCCTGAGCGCAGCGAGCATAAGCGAGCGGAGTCGAAGGATCTCCAGTTGAGTCGCAAGACCCCCTCTGCAGGGCTGCGGTCTCGCGGCCCTGTTGGAGATCCTTCGACTCCGGCGCCTGACGGCGCCTCCGCTCAGGATGACACGAGGGGACTCCGTTCTTCTAACAACACCAACCCTAAACGGTCCAGGTTCAACTAAGAGTCAGCGAGGGTTGCGTGAGTGCGTGCAGCGGGCCTGAAGGAGGGGCCGTAGCGTACTTCGCTACGTGAGGCCCCTCGTGAAGGCCCGATGCGCGTGCTCACGCAAGCCGCAGCGTCGAGTCCAAGCCCGAGGAACGAGGGCTTATAACTATTTGCCGAGAGCGCGGGCGCGTTCTTTTTTGCGGCCTATCTTGTCCAGCGTGCGCTTGCGCAGGCGGATGGACTGAGGGGTCACCTCGACGAGCTCGTCATCTTGGATGTACTCGAGGGCCTCCTCGAGGGTGAAGGTGACGGGGGGCGTGAGCAGGATGGCCTTGTCTGCGGTAGACGAGCGCTGGTTGCCCAGCTGCTTGGTCTTCGAGACGTTGACGTCCATGTCGCCTTCCTTGGCGTTCTCGCCCACGATCATGCCCTCGTAGCACTCGTCGCCGGGCTCGACGAACATCGTGCCGCGCTGCTGCAGGGAGTCGAGCGCATAGGCCACGGCCTTGTCCGTTGCCATAGCGACCATGACACCGTTCTTGCGGCCGATGACCTGGCCGCTGATGGGGCCGTACTCGCTGAAGCGGTGCGAGAAGATGGCCTCGCCGTGCGAGACGTTGAGGACCTTGGTGCGCAGGCCCATGACGCCGCGGGTGGGGATCTTGAAGCGCAGGGTGGTGCGGTCTCCGTAGGAGCTCATGTCGACCATGGTGCCGCCGTTGAAGCCGAAGACCTCGATGATCTTGCCGGCGTACTCGCTGGGGGTCTCCACCGCAGCGTCCTCGACAGGCTCCATGTCGACGCCGTTGATCTTCTTGAAGAGGACCTTGGGGCGGCCCACCTGGAACTCGAAGCCCTCGCGGCGCATGGTCTCCATCAAGACGGAGAGGTGCAGGATGCCGCGACCGGCAACCTCGACGCCGCTTTTGTCCTCGAGCTCTGTGATGCGCATGGAGATGTTGGACTCGCCCTCCTTGAGCAGGCGCTCCTTGAGCTGGCGGGCACCCACGATGTCGCCCTCCCTGCCCACGAGCGGGCTCGTGGATGCCTCGAAGACGATGGCCAGGGTGGGTTCCTCGACCTCGATGGCCTCCATCTCGACGGGGTTCTCGATGTCTGTCACCACGTCTCCGATGTCTGCATCGTCCACGCCGGTGATGGCGATGATGTCGCCCGCAAAGGCCTCCTGCGCCTCCTGGCGGCCCAGGGCCTCGAAGGTGTAGAGCTGCTTGACGACCGTCTCGTAGCGCTCGTCGCCGCTGTTCTTGATGACGAGCACCTTGTCTCCCGTGGCGATCTTGCCGCTGTAGAGGCGGCCGGTGCCGATGCGGCCGACATACTCGCTGTGGTCGACCGTGCAGATCTGCATGGCGACGGGGCCCTCGGGGTCGACCTCCGGGGCGGGGATGTGCTCGAGAATCGCGTCGAGCAGGGGGAGCATGTCCATGTTGCCGTCATCGGCCTCGAGGCGGGCGTAGCCATTGACCGCAGAGGCGTAGATGACGGGGAAGTCGAGCTGCTCGTCTGTTGCGCCGAGCTCCATCATGAGCTCGAAGACCTCGTCGATCACTTCGTCCGGGCGGGAGCCGGGGCGGTCGATCTTGTTGACGACGACCAGGGGGCTGAGGCCGCAGGCGAGGGCGTGCTTGAGCACGAAGCGGGTCTGGGGCATGGCGCCCTCGAAGGCGTCGACCAGCAGCAGGCAGCCGTCCGCCATCTTGAGGACGCGCTCGACCTCGCCGCCAAAGTCCGCATGGCCCGGGGTGTCGATCACGTTGATCTTGACGCCCTTGTAGCGAATGGAGATGTTCTTGGAGAGGATGGTGATGCCGCGCTCGCGCTCCTGGTCGTTCGAGTCCAGCACGCGCTCTGCCACCTGCTGGTTCTCGCGGAAGACGCCAGCCTGCTTGAGCAGCTGGTCGACCATGGTTGTCTTGCCGTGGTCGACGTGGGCGATGATGGCGATGTTGCGGATGTTCTCCTGAATCATTGCGGTCCTTCTGCGTTGGTTATGTATTTCAGACGAACGTATAGGTTAGCACGGGCCGGGCATCTCTTGCAGCACATGACGCTTGCAGCGGGCGAGCGTTGTGCTACAGGCGGCGCCGAAGAACAGGATGCGCAAAGCAAAAGCGTTGACAGCCCCTGAAGCGGGACTATAATAACCGAACAAATGTTTTGCTGTCCAGCAGCTTTCGAGAACGGCGGGAGGAACAATGGCAGGCACGGCCCCCAAGGCAGGCGCGGCGGAGCGCCAGCTCAAACTCGCCCTCTTCATCGCCGTCCGCGGCCCTGTCAGCCGCCAGCAGGTGCAGGACTCCCTGCCCGAATACGCCCCCGCACCACAGGAGCCGGGCGAGGCCGCCGCCAAGCGCGCGGCCGAAACGGCCCGCCGCCGCTTCGAGAGGGACAAGGCAGAGCTCGCCGCAGCCGGCATGCAGATCGCCACGGGGCCAGACGGCCTCTACCGCATGGATGCAGCAGGCGTGGCCGGGCCGCTCTCCGCGCTCGAGGCCGGCAGCCCCCGCTCCGCGCTGCTGAGGGTGGCGGGCACGGCGCTGCTGCAAGACCAGGGCTGCCCCAGCGGCCGCGCGCTGCGCCTGGCGCTGGCCAAGCTCAGCGGCCCGCTCGAGATCCCAGACACTCTGGCATGGGCAGGAGAGGAGAGCCTTCGCTCCATCGCCGCCCCCAAGCCCGCCCGCGGCACCATACGCCGCAAGGTCGCCAGCGCCCTGAAGCACCACAAGCGCTTGAGCTTCGAGTACACAGACGCCTCCGGCCGCCCCAGCAAGCGCTGCGTTGAGCCCATCGGGGTCTACTCGTCCAAGGGGCGCGAGTACCTCGCCGCGTGGGACACCCAGCGCGCAGACAGGCGCTGCTTCAGGCTCGACCGCATGTCCGGCGCCAGCGTCAACTGCAACGGCCGCGGCAAGCCGGACTACAAGGCCCGCCCCTTCGTGCCAGAGGAATGGCAGCTCCTCGGCTTCCAGATGGGTGCCGGCCCCGCCAGAGAAGCCCTGGTGAGGGTCTCGCCGTCTGCCCTGTGGCAGGCGCGCAACCTCTGCGCCGGCTACGGCGAGCTCGTCAAGGACAGCATCGGCCGCGTGAGCTGGCGCGTGAGCTATGCGAACGCGCGCGAGCTGGCTGCCTGGTGCGTGGCAAACGGCCCCGGCTTGGTCCCCGCCCAGCCGCAAGAAGCTGCGCAGGCCTACGCCCAGATCATCGAGGAAGCGCGCCGCTGGGGCAGCTCCCAGGCCGCCCCAGCGGACCCTCCCCAAGAGCGGCCGCTGCCACCCGACGAGCTCGAGGCCCTGCTCTGGGAAGAGGAGGGGCGGGCCG